>JAGPIS010000036.1 GCA_018054835.1 Breznakibacter sp.
TGTGCATGTATCGCGACCGTCAGGGTCGTTATTGGATATCCCCGTATCAAAAGGGTGTATATTGCTTCAGTAGGAATGGCGATCAATTGAATTATTACAATACTCAAAATTCAGGGTTGAATAATAATTTGATTCTTGATATGATTGAGGTGGATGACAAACTTTGGATTGGAACCGATGGCGGTGGAATTAATGTCTTTGATTACCGTCAAAACAGGTTTGATTATATCGTGCGTCAGCCCGAGCGGGTGAAATCTATCCCGGTGAATTCGATCCGCCATTTTTATAAGGATAGCCTGAACCATGTTTGGATCGGGACTCTTAGGGCTGGCCTTCTAGGTATAAAAAAATCAAGTATTTTTTCATTTTCCGATGCGCCATTGAATTCAAATTATGGATTGAGCGATCAATCTGTATTGTCTTTTTTTGAGGATCCAAAGGGAGCTGTTTGGATCGGTACCGATGGGGGTGGCATAAACTCTTTTGATCCTGCAAATGGCATATTTAAACATTTTGCTTTGAGTTATGGCAAAAAAATAACTGGAATATGTCCCTATTCTAATTCCGAATTGCTTATCAATGCCTATAATGAAGGCCTCATGTTGATGGATAGGCAGTCAGGACGGTTGCGACCATTGGATGTTGACGATCAAGCAATAGTGAAAGATCTGGCAAAGGGTGCTGTTGGCTTGAATCTCAGGCGTATGAATAATGGCTCAGTTTACGTATTTTCCTCCGAGGTTTTTTTGCTTGAGCCATCTTTAAAGCGTATCTCAAAAATCTCCGACTTTTCAGGGGCTTCCAACGACGGTGAATTGAAAGTTGTTAGTTCCAACGATCGGGAGATTGTTTTTCATGGTTTTAAATCCTTTTTCCGGCTCGATTTGGAAAAAGGAACCATTGTGCCAATTGTGACTTTCAAACATCCTGCCTTGCAGAACATGAATTGTGCCGTTTCGGATCTAGATGGCGGGTTTTGGATTGGTACTTCCGAAGGGTTGTTCTACTACAATGAGTTCGACGGGAATTTGAAGAAAATTGAGACTTCCCTTTTTCGTCCTGTCAACAGTTTGGGTTTTTCATCTTTGGAAAAGCTATGGATCGGTAGCGGGAATAATTTGTTCAGTTATGATGCTTCCCGCGATCTTTTTATGGCATACGATAAGTTTGACGGTGTTGTGTTGAATGAATTTTTGCCAAAGCCCGTCCTTGTGGCGTCCAATTCGGATGTGTATATGGGCGGTGTTACCGGCTTTATCCGGATTGTAAAAGAAACAGACTTTGCCTCGTACTCAATGCCAAAAGCATCCGTATTAAGGGTGTTGCTCGATGGGAAAGGTTTGCGGGGAGGTACATACGAACGCGCTATATCCAACGGTAGAGTTGAGATTCCCTATAATTACCGATCCTTATTGGTGCATATTCTAATTAAGGACGATGAATTGTTGCGCAAAAAGATTTACCGCTATTTTATTGATGGTTACAGTGACCAACCGGTTGAGAGTTTTGATCCAATGCTCGATTTATCGGGCCTGAAGCCCGGGAAATATGTCCTTCGTGTTCAATGCCAGAGCAAAAATGGTGCATGGACGGATTCCATCCAATTGTTGTCCATCAGGATATTACCACCATGGTATTTTAGTTGGTGGTTTATTGTCGGGCTACTTTTAGTTTTGGCTGCTGCGTTTTACCTCTATCGTCAGTATGTGCTCCGGGGGATGCTATTGAAGATGGCGCAGGAGAGGCAACTGCACAAGGCAGAGTTGGATAATGAAAAGATCAAATTCCTGATCAACCTGTCCCATGAATTGCGTACGCCACTGACTTTGGTTTACGCCCCTTTGCAAAGGTTGATCGATGATGAGCGGATATCTGCTGAGCTTAAACCGTTGTTTGGCAACATGTTTAAACAATTGCGCTTTATCAGGCATGTCATTGATCAGGTTCTCGATTTTCGAAAAACAGAAGAGCGTGGTGATGTCATTCATTATGCCTCCGTGGTATTGCCTGATTGGATGTCCGATCTGTTGGGTGAATTCCGTTATGAGTTGGAGGCAAAGTCAATTAGTTTAATTCGTGATTGGCCAAAAACCAATCAGGTTGTTCAAATTGACCCTCATAATATCCGAAAAGTGGTTTATAACCTGATGATGAATGCGATTAAATTTTCACCTCACCACTCAACCCTTACTGTGGCTTTGAAAATTGATCATAATCTTTTCCGAGTGTCTGTATCCGATCAAGGATCTGGATTGTCCGATCAGGATTTGGGTCAGCTTTTCGAACGGTTCTACCAAGGAAGCCATCAAAAAGGGGGATCAGGCATCGGACTGACCTATTCTAAATTGTTGGTTGAGATGCATGGCGGAACCATCGGAGCCTACAATAATCCCTCCGGGGGTGCTACATTTTGGTTTGAACTGCCTGTTGCTGCGTTGGATGTAATTGCGGATTCGGGTAAGCCAGTATATGACAGCTACTTGTCCCGCTCAGCCGATTCTGAGAAGGTTTTTGATCAAATCGGTGTTGATTTCTCCCGTCTGAAAATAATGATTGTGGACGATGAAAAAGAACTGACCGACTATTTAAAGGATACCTTGGAGAAACAGTTTGCCAAAATATTGGTGGCACACAATGGAATTGATGCACTGAGAATTGTGAGGCAGGAGATGCCCGATTTGATCATCAGCGATGTCATGATGCCCGAAATGGATGGTTTTCAATTGTGCCATCAGGTGAAGAGCGATTTGTCCATAAGCCATATTCCTGTTGTTTTATTGACTGCACGTTACGACGACGATAGTCAGGTGTTGGGTTACAAGCTTGGTGCCGATAGTTACTTGGCCAAACCTTTCAGCATCGATCTTTTATTGTATGTGATTGGGAATTTGGTGCGACTGCGGCAGCAATTGAAAGAACGGTACCAGACGAGTGATGGGGTTCTCTTGCCCGAAGATATTACCTTTAGTAATGCCGATGAAGAGTTTATGAAAAAACTGATCCAATTGATCGAGCAGGAAATTGACAACCCTGCTTTGGACGTGGATCTTTTGGTGGGGCGCATGGCGATGAGCCGGGCGGCATTGTATGCCAAGGTGAAAGCCATTGTAGGTTATGGCGTCAATGATTTTATTAACGAAGTTAAAGTTAAGAAAGCCATGGCGCTTCTCAAAAACACCAATATCCCCATCGTGGAAATTGCAACCATGTTGGGCTTTAGCAGTCAAAGTTATTTTAGCACGCTCTTCAAGCAAATCACAAAAAGTACGCCAACCGCCTACCGTCAGAATCCCAATAAGTGATTTGATCGTTATTTGGCAATATCTTGCTTGTATGTGTTAAATAATGTGATGAGGAGTCTTTCGGTACCCTAACCATTGACTCCCTCCTCTCTTCCATATTTTAAAAATTGTACCGTTTGATTTTCGATAATATCCAAAGTTGCCTGTGTTGTTGTGTTTAATTTTCTGATTTAATGGGCGGTGTGTTTTATGGATGATTTTAAAAAACGAATGCACGAAGCTTAATAAGCGTGAAATAATGTAAATGTAGATTTGTTTCGTAAACAATGAAGTTCACGCTAAATCTTTTGGTTATGAAAAAATGCTACAACAAATCGTTCCTTTTAGGTTTCTTTATTCTGTTGGGTACTGTTGTTTCTGCTCAATATGACATTACCCCTGCTGCCTTTCAGTTTTCAAAAATGCCCTTGGGCAATGCCGGAAGCATGGTGAAGGAGGTGTTTAAGGGTGCTAATCCACCTGCCAGCTATGCACCTGCCCGCACCGCCGATGGTTTTGTGGGGTTATGCCTTGCTCCCGCCGGTTATGATGCTGCGAAAGATGCATTGACGGCAAGTGTGAAAAGTTCCATGCAAATTGTGGATTTAGGTGGTGCCGATGGGAAAGTGCTTTTGATAAAAGGTAAAAATTCGAAAGTAGCCGATGGGGTTGCAGCCACTGGTACGGTTAATTATTGGGGAAATTTGTCGTTTTATGCAGCTTCCTCATTGCCGGTTGGGAAAAATCTGAAATACCGGATAACCTATAAATTGAAGCATGAGACTATGCCCTCCAATATTGTTGGTTCATTTAAAAGTTATACTTATACAAATACACTGCTTGTGTCCGATGATTATTTCGGCGAAGATACCGAATGGTTTACCATTGAAAACAGCTTTTCCATCAACGATCCTGTTGGCATTCCGTTGCGACTGACTTTTAACTTCCCTGGTTCATTCGACCAAATGGCCATCTACATTAAAGACATCAAAATATTCGACACATCATTCCCTACTGCCGTTGAGGATTTAACTTCTGGTGATTTCAAGGCTTATGGCAATAATGGCTTTTTGGTGGTGGATGGGGTTGCCCAGGCTTCGGTCATTAATGTTTATGACTTGATGGGGCGCCGGGTAACACAAATCACTTCCTTGGGAGAATCCAACCGGGTGAAATTGAATAAAGGCATCTATATGGTTCAAGTAGGTGAACGTGTGAAGAAGGTCTCTATTTGAAAATGTTGAGGCTCCCAATTTTGGATTAGGTTTTCTAATGTAAAGGTTATCTCTATGAATCGTTTATTTGTTTTGATATTGTTTTTTTTAGCCACTAAGGTTTTGGTTGGTCAGGTATCAAATTATGGTCTTCATTTCTTGGGGTCAGGTTCTTTGACTACTGCCAATGTCGTCGGCTTTGGTACATCAGAGGCGGTTACCTTTCAAGGGTGGTTCAATACCTCCCAGTGGTTGGAGCATAGTTCCTTGTTTGAGTTGGGGGTTGGAGATCATTCCTCTCTCCGTCTGGTTTTGGGTGAACAGGCCACAGGAACCCTTAAGATAGAGCTTGCTACAGAAGAAGGTGTCATTAGTGGAACGGCTCAAAATGCCCTTGCTGAAAACAAGTGGCAGCAGATTACATTGGTCTATTCAAAAATCATTCCTGCTGAAATATTGCTGTATGTTGACGGTAAGGAATTGCCTCTTGCTTTTTCCTCATCTGTACCTTCAATCGATTTGGGCACTTTCGACAGGATTACCATTGGAAGCAATTTTATTGGCCGGATGGACGAAGTACGGGTTTGGAATACCGCGCTTCCTTTTTCCGACCATTCTCTTTCGGCTACCATCAACCATTATCATCCTTTTTGGAGCAATTTGGTGGCGTATTATAAATTCGACCAGCCTCAACTATCGGCATGTTATGATTTGAATGGTGTGAATCATGCCAAAGGTGTCAATGTTAATAAGGTGGTCGTGGAGGATAATCCTGGGTTTGTTTATCGTACCGTAACTGGCTATACCGATTACAACCGTTTTATTGATAGACAAATCAATGATGAGATGTATTTGATGACCAATGACCTCATTGTTTTGGCACCCAAGGTGTTAAGTGATGGATCCATCTATATGCCCTATCCTGATCTATCCGGTAAGTTGAGTGGCGTTAACCATCTGAGCAATTTTGGTGGTAGAGCCGGTGTGTTGAATTTCACAGGGGCTGGTTCCCACATGAGTGTTGGGACGGAAGCATTTCAAGGTGATCTGGGAGCGAATCTGTCCAAATTCACATTCTCTGGTTGGTTTTATATTGACGAATGGGTGGAGGGCTCTTGCCTAATAAAAAAATACCAAGATGAAGCCAATCAGGTTGTTGTGGCGTTGGGTTCCGTGGCCGATCAGGCGCTGGTGGTGAAACTTAATAAGGCTACGTTTACCATCAAGAGTAAAGTGAAAACCGGGGTCTGGCAATACATCTCTGTGATTTATGACGGGACAGCCAGTCGCGAAAATTACGTGATGAATTTCAATTTTGATCTTTCTGCTACAAATATTCAAGCAACCGTTGTTGACAAGGGTGGTGAAACGGCGTTGCCTAAATCCATTCCGCTCATGGTGGAAACGCGTGCTGATTTTGGTGAAAATTTCAAGGGGAAAATGGATGAGGTGATGCTTTGGAGCACCAACCGCAGTGCTTCGTCAATAATTAGTGATGCAACAAAAGGTATTCTGATACCCAGTGGACTGAATGATAATATTTGGCTGCGAGGTTATTGGAAGTGTGATGATGCTTCTATTCCAGGATACGATTCTTACAGCTGGATTAACTTCAACAAAATAATGCGGTCCAAATACGATGGATTCCACGGGGCTTTGTTTCGAGTTGGTGTTTTGGGTGGAGACAGTTGGCAAAGTGTTATTGGCGACGCGGCAAAATGCTCAAAGCTTGTTTCTTCAATTGCATCGCTTTATCCCTATTTTGATGGTGTTGATGTTGATTTTGAATGGTGTTACAACGACAATGCTTGCTGGGATAATCTGGGCCGTATGATTTTGGATCTCAAGGCAGTTACTCCTGTTGGAAAGAAGTTGTCGGTTTCACCACATGTTGTTTCGTATGCATTTCCCTTGGATGCTATGGCGAAAGTTGACTATTTCACATTTCAAAACTATGGGCCTAGTCCCGACCGGTTTTTGTATGCCGATTTCGTGAATTCATACAGTAGTTTCAGCAACTATGGCTTTCCCGACCAGAAAATTCGCTTGTCCGTTCCAACACTGGCAACCAATAGTGCAAAAGCTGTAACGGGTTATGTCAATATTGTCAAAAGCAATCCAGACTTGGATCCTGCATTGAATAATGTTACATATAATGGCACCCTATATACCTTCACCGGGGTAGATGAAACAAAAAAACGGTGTCAGTTTATTGTCGATAAAAAATTAGGAGGAGTTATGTATTTCGACATGGGAAATGATGTGGTTACTACAAGCGACAAGAGTTTGATTCGTGCCATCAATGTGGTGATTCCATCGAATGTGCAAAAATATATATCTCCTGATGATATTTCAACGGGTGTTGATACACCAATCAAGCAGTCAATTCAATATCTATTGGCTCCCAACCCAGCGAAAGATTGCTTTCGTCTGGTGGTGGGTGAACCTGGCGTGAGGTATGAGATTGGCTTGTTTTCAACCGATGGGCGAATAGTGAAGAAATTTTCAAATGTCAGGTTGAACGAATCCCTTGACGTGTCGGAGTTACCTGTGGGGATTTATCTTGTGAATGTAGTTTCTGGTAATTCTGTGGGTGCCGCCAAGTTAAGGGTGTTGTAACCGTTTGATCTCTTATCTTGACGTCACTTACCATGACGCTTGAATTATTGATTGTTGAAGGCTTTAAGATGTTAATTTAATGTGTTTTAAAATGAACAACTGTATGAGTAAATTGCTTTTGGTTGCCATCTTGTTATTTTCTTTTTTTTCCTTTTCGCTCCAAGCTCAGAATGATGGCGGAATTGTGATCAAAGGAAATGTCAGGGATGGGTTGAAACTACCCTTGCCGGGTGTTAGTGTTGTGGTGAAAGGGACTTCACAGGGAACCATTACCAATATGGATGGTGAGTATTCTTTATCGATTCCGAAAGATGGCATAACGTTGCAGTTTTCTTTTATCGGTTTTGAAATGAAAGAAGTGGCTGTGCAAGGCCAGCGGATTGTTGATATTACTCTTCTGGAGGATACCAAAGAGCTGGACGAAGTTGTCGTGGTGGGTTATGGACAGGTGCGCAAACGCGACCTTACCGGTTCTATTGCCTCCGTTAAGCCTTCCGAATCGGAAGCATCCAAGGTTGTCTCTGTCGATAATCTGCTTCAGGGTAAGCTTGCTGGTGTTGCCATTACTGGTAATGCCACTCCTGGTGCTGCCGTTTCCATTCAAATACGGGGCGCCAATTCTTTACGTGGCGACAACCAACCACTATATGTGATCGACAATATTCCCATGGCTTCAACTGCCGAGCAAGGAAGCACTTCGGTGGGCGACTTTGAAATTGCCCAAAACCCTTTGACCAGTTTGAATCCTCAGGATATTGAAAGCATTGAGGTGCTGAAAGATGCCTCTGCAACTGCCATATATGGATCACGGGGTGCCAATGGGGTTATTTTGGTGACAACTAAGAAAGGTCGAAGTGGAAAGGCTTCCGTAAGTGCTAATGCCAATTTTACCTTAGCCAATGCTACCCGCCTTAAAGATATGTTGGGCATGAGCGGATTTGCCGACTATCGTATTGAGCAGAATAATAGCCAATATGTTAAAGCAGGCTCTGAATACCGGTTTGTGGAGTCGGGGGTTGTGTACGATGAAAATGATCCTGATACTTATCACATGTTGCAGGAACGCAATTGGCAGGAGGAGATCACGCGTATGGCTCTCTCGCAGAATTATGGTGTTTCCATCACCGGAGGATCCGAAAAGAGCAAGTATTTTTTATCAGCCTCCTATAAAAATATTGAAGGGTTGGTGAAAGAGACCGGCATGCAACAAGGAGACATCCGGTTGAACTTGAATAATGACTTGACCAATAAGCTCAAATTGAATTTTTCGGTTAGCAGCTCCATCAAACAAAACAACTTCATGTCAGGCGGTGATTCAAAGGGCGGGCCATCTGGCTCAATCGTCCGGGAGTCCATCGATGGTGCCCCCCATTTACGGGTTGAGCAACCTAAGCAGGCGGAGGATGTAGGTACTGTATTCAGCTGGATAAACGATTATAGCGATATCACCAACGACAAGACTTTTCGAGGCAGTGCAGAGCTTAGGTGGAATATATCAAAAGTGTTTTCCTATTCTTTGCGCAGCGGGGGTAACTTGCGTGTGGGCGATCGGTCTCGTTGGTTTGGTGTCTCCCTTTTTAGGGGGTTGAATGATAATGGGTATCTCGCCGTAGCCAATACAAATGCTTATAATTATACGGTTGAGAACTTGATCGACTTTAATAAAAAGTTGTCTGGAGATGTCACCCTCAATGGTGTGGTGGGTGTTACCTACGATGATTACCGTTTTCTGAATAAATCGACAATTGGGAAGGATTTCGAAAGCTATTCCTATAAAACCAATGGGATGCACATGGCCAAAAGTGTCATGATTGAAACTCCTGTTCAACAAGATTATCAGTTGGCTTCTTATCTTGGCCGCACTAATATCTCAATAAAAAATGGACGATATCTGGCAACCGTATCTTTGCGGGCAGATGGTTCCAGCAAGTTTAAAAAGGAAAAATGGGGCTATTTCCCCTCTGCATCAGTAGCTTGGCGGGTTGAGGAGGAGTCATTCCTCTCTTCTGTTGAATGGCTCGATCAAATGAAACTTCGTCTGGGTTGGGGTATGACCGGGAATCAGGGAATTGCCCCTTATGCCACACTGGCCGGCTATGCCAAGAAGATTTTTTATGCCAAACCAGATGGATCACAACAAATTACTTGGATCGTGGATCGTTATGCCAATGAAAACCTCAAATGGGAAACCACTGAATCTTACAATGTCGGACTTGATTTTGGTTTTGTAAAAAGTCGCATCAATGGAACCATCGATCTATATGCCAAGAAAACTAGGGATTTACTGATCAACCAAAAAATAGCGAATTCTGTTGGTTTCAAAGAGATGTATGTTAACCGTGGTTCTTTGTCCAACAAAGGTTTTGAAGCCTCTTTGACTGGAGTCATCATCGCTAGTAAGGATTTGAAATGGGAAGTAACCGGCAATTTTGCGGTGAATAGGAGCAGTATTGAAGATTTGGGATTGGCTCCGAGTACTTTCGGGTCTTTGAAGGATGTGGTTGCCTATACTGGGAATACTCTGGGAGACCGTTTTGGCGTTGGTAATATTTTCATCGAAGGAAGAGCCCCCGGTTTGTTCTATGGTTATAAAACCGATGGAATCATCCAACGCGACGATGAGGTGACCGGTACCACTTACAAAGTTGGTCTTGCAAAAGCAGGTGAGGTGAAATTTGTGGATGTTAACGGCGATACAGTAATCGACGGGAATGATTTGACCGTTATTGGAGATCCAAACGCCAAATTCAACTATGGATTTCAAACGGCTTTAAATTATAAGCAGTTTTCATTTTCGGCAGCTTTCTATGGTGTTTATGGTAATCAAATCTTGAATGCCAACCGCGCCTATGAATTCGCTCCCACCCTAAATGGACCCAACATTAACCGCGAAGCTTACCAAAACGCTTGGAGGGGTGAAGGAACCAGCAATTTGTATCCTTCGGTAACCAGCAAACGACTTGATTTCGTCACCGACCGTCTGGTTGAAGATGGCAGTTTCTTGCGTTGCAGCGACATTACGCTGGGCTATAAATTGCCTCAGCAATTGATCCGGAAGGCAGGATTGCAAAAAGTTGATCTGTTTGTTTCCGCAAAAAACCTGTTTATTCTGACCGATTATTCAGGGTATGATCCTGAAGTGAGTTCTTTTGCTTTTGATGCGGGACGTATTGGTATTGATATGAATAGCTTCCCAAATCCTAGGCAGTTTATCTTTGGTCTTAATTTGACTTTTTAATTGTCTGGTGGGCATGTTTCTTTTACTGCTGACGGCTCGAGGACATGTTGTGCGTTCAAACCGTTAATTGTTCGTTTATTTTAAAAGTTATTTGTACGATGAAAAATATATATTATTCGATTCTGTTTATCCTGACATTCGTTGTGAGTGCTTGCAATGATTTGTTGGAAGAGGATCCCCAATATGCATCAAATTCTGTAACTGTATTTCAAGATGAAAATACAGCGCAGCTGGCCTTGTATGGTTGCTATGCGCATCTTACCTCCTTCGATGTGTATGGCCAAGTTTACTGGGAATTTAGCGAGGGCGCCTCAGGACTTATGTGGGCGCAAACCAATCAAAGCGACCAGGATCGTTATGCCTCATTGAGAATGACCGCTCGCGATGGTTTGACACGGATGGTTTGGGATGGTTTTTATAAGACTATTGCGGAGTGCAACTTATTTATCAAAGGCATCAACGATAGTCCTCTATCCGACGATTTTAAGGCCTATTCTGTTGCACAGGCTAAATTTATCCGTGGATTGTGTTTCTATAATTTGATGGTGCATTTTGGTGAACTACCCTTGAGGAATTCGGAAAATTTGGGTATTGTCAATTTACCCAGGGCTTCCCTCGAACAGGTGGTAGGCCAGATCGAACAAGATTTTCAAGAATCTGCAACTGGTCTGAAGTTGATGGAATCCGATAGTAGCATCCCAACACAAAATTCTGCGTATGCCATGTTGACGAAATTGTATTGGTATTTGGGATGTAAGGATCAGGCTTCCAATTCAGCCTATTGGGCTAAAGCAAAGCAATATGGCGATCTGGTGGTTGGGAAATATTCTTTGGAATCCTCCTATTCCAATCTCTTCAACGCAAATGTGCGCGATTCCAAGGAATCCATATTCAAAATTAATTTCCCCTGGGAAGCACCAAGTGGCTATGGGAATCGTTCCAGCTGGGTCTTTTCTCCGCAGAACTCCATCGCTTCCCCTGCCATTTCTTGGGGGCGGTTCCGTTTCACCAAGGCTTTCCACGATGATTTCCGTGCCACCCATCCGGGCGATCCACGTTATTCAGCCACTTTCCTCACTCAGTGGGTGGATAAGAATAGGAAAGATGCCGAAGCCTATCCGGTCAAGATGGATCGCAGCAATCGTGTCCCCAAGGATATCTCCATACCTTATCATCTGGTGAGCAATCCGGCCAATCCCTCAATTGATGAAATAAAAGCGATTGAGCCTGCAACGGTTACTGCTTTCACGGCATCCGGCGCTGACCATCAGGGATGGCCTTATCTGAAAAAGACAATGGATCTGACCCAAAGTGCCCAGCTGAGTAAAAAGAATTTCATCGTTTACAGATATGCCGATTTCTTGTTGCTGATGGCCGATGTTGAAAACGAGTTGGGTAATGTCAAGGTTGCTGTGGGCCACGTCAATACTGTTTTGGCAAGGGCGCGCAACTCCTCTTCGCCCGCTTCACTCCAGCCGGCCAACCTTTCCGAGACCATCTCGCAAGCCGACTTGAGGACTGCTATTTTTAGGGAGCGTCAGTTTGAATTGGCTGGCGAGTGCCATTCCTTTTCCGATTTGCGCCGCAGGGGTACTGAGTTTTTAAAGCTTGCGGTTGATCGTCATAATAACCACGAAATCACCAAGGCACATTCGCCAGAATTGGCATCAAATCGTTTTTACGATCGTTTATTCCCTCAATCAGAAGATGAATTAAGAACAAATCTTCTGTTTCCCATACCACAGGAAGAATTGGATACCAATGAAAAGATTGGTATCGAAAATCAAAATCCTGGTTATTGATTTTGTTTTGACACATGCGTGTTGGGGATGTCTCCAACACGCTATTGTTCATTTGTTTATATATTATTATGAATTTGACCACATCCATTTATAAACCCCTGTTGCTCACCGGAGCTGCTTGTTGTGCCGCAGGGTGTGCCCAGAAGGCGGCTGCGCCGAAGCGCTACAACATCGTCTATATTATGACCGACGACCATACCCAGCAAATGATCAGTTGTTATAACAAGCGGTTTGCCCACACGCCCAACATCGACCGTATCGCTGAAAATGGTGTCAAGTTTACCTCCAGCTTTGTGGCCAACTCCATCAGCGGACCCAGCCGGGCTTGCCTAATGACCGGCAAGCACAGCCACAAGAATGGCAAGGTCAACAACGACCACCACTTCGATAACGACCAGCAAACCATGCCCAAATTGCTTCAAACGGCAGGTTACCAAACGGCCATGATTGGCAAATGGCATTTGGGAGGCACACCACAAGGTTTCGATTTTTGGGAAATACTACCCGGTCAGGGAGACTATTACCAACCCGATTTCATTACCCCCAATGGGCGCGTGCGCGAAACAGGTTACGTGAGTGATATCATTACCGACAAGAGTATTAATTGGCTTGAGTCGCGCCAAGAGGATAAACCCTTCTGCCTGTTTGTGCACCATAAGGGGCCGCACCGCAACTGGATGCCCAAGCTGAGCGATCTGAGCGCCTATGAAGATTCGGTATTCCCATTGCCCGAAACTTTCTTTGACGATTACTCCGGACGTGTGGCAGCTCAAACGGCCGAGATGCGCATCGGTAGCGAGCATGATATGGACCTGGTGAACGACAACAAGGTTTATACTGGCACTGAAACCAGCCGCCTCTCGGGGATGTACAATGTCAAAGATTCCTTGGGCTCCTACGGCCGCATGAGTGCTGCTGAGAAGGAACAATGGAATGCTTTCTATGGTCCGATTATCAGTGACTTCAAGGCGCGTAATTTGTCAGGTAAAGAATTGGCCGAATGGAAATACCAACGTTATCTGAAAGATTATATCAAAACAGCCAAAGCGGT
>JAGPIS010000181.1 GCA_018054835.1 Breznakibacter sp.
TTGTCGAAATGCACCCATACCTTATCGGCATTGATGGTCCAGGGGTTGTTGCTTTCAATATCAACAGCCACAGTGCCCCCTTCGGGCAGAACAGCCTCAACGGTGCTGATACTCGCCTGCAATACAGGTTTTTCCTCATCCTCCTTACAGGAGGTCAGAATCGATACAATGGCAAAGAATGCCACAGCCACTCGGGATAACACTCCGGAGATGGCGTTTTTTTCAATTTTCTTCATACTTATCTGAATATTGGGTTAAAAATTACTGTTCTGATACACGATTGCCGTGCATAACAAACCTGGATAGTGCCTTACTGGGCTTCATATTCTCCAGGGCTTCCTCCTCGGAAACCATCCGCAAGAAATAGGGATACAAGCCATAGGAGCCCACACGAGGGACATAAGGGATCAATTGCAGGCCGATGGTTCGGTTCAACGTATTAAACGTTGATGGCGCCAAAGGGGTACTCATAACCTCAATCTTTCCGTAAAAGGCATCGCCAAAAGCGGGCTGCGAAGGAACCTCTGCCCTCAAATCCAATGGATTGCTGTCGTCGAATTTCACAACCACATCGTAACCATCCATCAACCAGCTGCGTAAAACAATACTTTTGTCATCGACCCGATCGGATTTCAAATAGAAAACGATCGGATTGCTCGAAAAGGGGAAGGTGCAAATACACTGCATATAACCCTCAAAATCGGAAACAACAAAATCCTTGTGCTTGAAAAAGTAAAGCTTGGTTTTATTGCCATAAACAGGCATGACCTCACCTTTATCGGATAGGAAAGCAAAGCTTGCAAAAATCTTTTCGTGTTCGGCAGGCAGGTTGTTGTGATACCCCTTTATCCGGAAGGTACCCACCGAACTATTTGCCGGGATGACAACCTTGCTGTCCAACAATTCGAAATGCTGCCCAAGGCGGGCATTGGATTCATCGACCAACACCTCGATACCAAAAGTTCGGTCGTAGGAGACCACATTGGAGGTACCCAGCACCACACTGATGGTTTGTTCGGGGTTTGGAGTCACGGGGAAATAGGCCGCCGTATCGGCAAATTGCACAAATGCATCGCCCTGATAGACCATATCCTCAGATTCGCAGGAAGAGATCATGGTTCCAAAAATCAATGCCAGGGCACAAACAAATATATTCTTCATTCCTGATTAGTTTTTACCGTTACTTGGATTTGGTTGAATATCGGGCACAGCATCAAGTTCATGCTGGGGAATGGGCCATGTAAATTCATACCGGCCTGGGGCAATGTCGAGCTTATTGGCACCATCGTTGGTTTCAGCCTGAGGCACTCGTTTGAAACCTTCATTCCACCGTTTCAAATCGGAAAGGCGGTGACCTTCCATGAAGAGTTCACGAATCCGCTCTTTCTTGATTTCAGAGTACAGAAAATCGCCACTGGCCGAAAAAGTTCCGGCTCCGGAAATACGAGCCTTACGTAGGGTGGAGATATCTTTGGATGCCTCGTTATTCTTGCCCATATGATAATAAGCTTCAGCCCGGATCAAATACGCTTCGGCCAAGCGGAACACCTTGGGCATGTTGGTGAACAAGGGTCTGCCGCCCGCATCAATAACCGCATTACCGGCATATTTGACCATGAAAGGCCATTCAAGACCATGCGAATATCCGGTTGACACACTTTGCTGGGTAATGTAAACTTTACCACGCACATCGGCATCGCCAAACTCCTTATAAAGGTCGATGATCCAACGGGCAGGCACATAATCGGGCAGATAGATGCTGCCATTGTAATTGATGAACGACTGCCCAAGGGCTCCTCCCCTGTCGGTGTTGCTCATGGCCAGCTTCCAAATGATCTCATTGCCGGTATCAAAACGGAACATATTGTAGAAGTTGATTCCCGAAGCGAGCTCATATTTGGGGTTGTCAATCACCTTGGTGGCTGCAGCCACGGCCTCATCCCATTTATTCATCATCAGAAAAACCCTTGCTTTCAACATCTGCACTGCGGCCACCGAAAAATAAGGATTATCGGAGCGGTCGTCCACAATAAGCTTTTCAGCTTGTTCTATGTCTCGCAAAACTTGGGCATAGGAATCCTTTAGTGAAGAGCGGATGATCTTCTGATCGCGGGCGGTGTATGAAAGGGACAATGAAATCCCAAGTTGTTTATCGGCCATATCTGGATCATAAGCCCCGCAATAAATCCGGATCAGTTCGGAAAAAGCCAGAGCGCGAGCCAGGTAAATCTCCCCGGTCATATTGTCGAAATTCAACTGCTCACTTTCGTTGTTCACCTTGACGCCACCTTTGAATTCCAAATAAAAGTTGGCTTGTGCCACCACCCGGTATAGTGCCCGATAGATGGTTTCCACTTCGGGAGTGGTGGAGGTAATTTCCCATTTGTATATTTCCCCGTATGTATTGCTGTATCCCTTCACCGAATAGACATAATCGGCCTGGACATCGGGCAAGAGTGTCAGCGCACCACTATAAAGTGCCGATCCTTTATAGGTATCGTAAACCCCAGCAATGTAGGACTCGCAATCGGCCACACTCTGCAAGGCTTCCTCCTGAGGAATCATATCCTCAGGCACCACATCGAGGAAATCGCTGCAGGAAGATCCTGCAAACAGAGTGGTGGCCAGTGCAAAAATCATCAATCCTCTCATCTGATTAATATTTAGATTTTGAAGTTATAGTCAATTAAGCATAAACATTAAAAGGTTACCTCCACACCAAAGGTGAACTGCCGCGAAAGCGGATAGTTGGCACTGTAGATGTTGGCATTCACCTCAGGATCCATCCCTTGGAAAGAAGTAAATGTGAAGAGGTTCTGAGCCTGAGTATAAACCCGTGCCTTCTGGATATAAAGCCTTGAAAGCCAGCTTTGGGGAAGATCGTATCCCAGCGAAAGATTCTTCAAGCGAAGGAAGGATGCATCCTCCAGAAGTCTGTCGTCGAATTGCATGGCCACACCGTAGCGTGGAACTGAAGCGATATCGCCAGGTTTCTTCCAGCGATCGTAAAGCATTTTGCTCGATTGGTTGAAGCTGTCGAACAAACCATTGCTCTCATCGAAGAAACGGTCGTTGTTCATCATATACCGGTCGGCCATCCAGGCAAAATAGGCACTCAATGTAAAACCTTTCACCATAACCGCGGTATTAAAGCCACCCTGCCATGGGGAGTTATAGTTCTTGCCCACCAATACTTTATCGTTGGGATCGAACTGGTTGGTGATTTTACCTTGTTTATCGAACCAGAGCGGATCGCCATTGATGGGGTTGACGCCGGCAAACCGGTTAACATAAAATTCACCCACAGAGTGGCCTACTTTGAGGAATGTTCCAGTGTTGGCCATTTCATACTCATCCTTGCCATTGTAGAGTTCCACAATTTCGTTGTGGTTATAGGAAACATTGGCACCTACATTCCAAACCAAAGAGGATGAGCGGATCAAATCGAAACTGAATTCAGCCTCCACACCCTTGTTGACCATGGCACCCACATTGGTCCACTTCATCTTATACCCTTCCACTACGGAGATGGGCACCTGCATCAACATATCAGAGGTATGTTTGTGATAAAGATCCAAGTTGAGGGTCAAGCGGTTGTCCAAATACCCTGTTTTAACACCCAAATTGATGGTTCGCAGTTTTTCCCATGTCAAGTCACGTTCACCTTTAGTGGCAGGAATAATTCCAGGAGTACCATCGTACTGTGCACCACCTGATACCAAAGCCAGATGGTAGTATTCGGGAATGGAAGAGTTACCCGATGTACCCACCGAGGCATTGACTTGGGCGGTGCTCAACCATGCCAATTGGGCCAATTTGTCTTCAAGCTTTAGATTCCACATCATACCAGCAGACCAGAAATCGGACCACTTGGCATTGGCTCCAAACTTGGAAGATCCATCGCGACGCAATGAAAAGTCGGCGAAATACTTATCCTTGAGATTGTATTCCACTCG
>JAGPIS010000182.1 GCA_018054835.1 Breznakibacter sp.
GTGCAAGGAATTGATTCCCACAAAATAAGGGATGTTCAAATAGCCCAACAGCTGGTTTTCGTAATTATAAAAAGGCAAATAACCCGACAAATATTTCAAGGAACCAATCCCTTCCTTGGTCATATATTCGGGCTCTTCTTTAATGGCCATGGCGTAATAGGCTTGATGATTGATCAGGGGCGAAACAATACCCTTGGAATACAATTCGGAGCGCGAAGTGCCCAATAGATGACCATTGGTGCCATACAAGTTGACATCGGTAAAAAAGACATTGGCCGATTTTTGCAGCAATTGATTCAGATAATCGGAATACGCACTGGTCAGCTTTTCCTCATGTCCGATGGCATGTTGCAAATCGACCATCACCGACCGTAATTTTTGGGACATCACCATGCGGTTTTTCATCTCGAACTCACGCAACGAATAGACAACCGAAACCACACACATGGTGATCAACAAAAAAATAAGCAGTACCACAAATGAGGACTGAATGCGTTCCTGGATGGAAAGGGATCGGAACAGCCGATAACGATGGGGTGAGACCACCAACAAAAGAAATGAGGATAAGAATAGAATCACCAAAAAGATAAAAGAAAAATTGACCAACAAATGCTTCATGGAGAGCAAGGGATAACTCAACACCACCAGTTGGTTGTTTCCCGATTGGAAGAGCATGTGCGAGTAACCATCCACCTCGAAAAAGGGGAAATTCAGCTTTCCCAACGCACCAATCCACTGACTGGAAAGGTGGTAGTTATAGTCTCCAAAACGAGAAACAAGCTTCCCATCAACATATTTGGCATAGGAATAGCCTTCGTATTGCTCAATATTCAACCGGTCGCCCTTGTTGGTCAACAACTCGGGATAACCCATGCCAACAAAATAGGGTTTGGAGTTTATTTCGATAAACAAACGTGAATAGTTCCCCGACAATGAATCGGAATAATTGAATTCACCGAAATAACTAGAACGTCCATCACCATCCTTGAGGAAATAGAATGAGGATGCGGGGGCAATGCGGGTTCCAAAGGAGGCCAACATGCTGTAGAAATAGCGGTAGCAATTATAGGAGTCGTTGCTGCCGGTGATCAGCAGCTCACTATTTTCGGAACAAGGAATGACCTGAAGGTCGTACCGGGAAAAATAACCTTCGAAGTAGCTTTTGCGCAAGTATTCGGTGATTACGGGACCATTAAACTCGGAGGCGGTAAGGTGTTGCTGCAAAAATTCATCGGACCGAATATTCTTTTCAATTTGTTGCAGGAACATTTCGGCCACAGGGTCGTCCTCACGCATCAGGCGAAAAGAGAGGTTTTGGATCAACAACATCCGGTTACGTTTTTCCTTGACACTGGTAAGGTAGGAGATGCGCAAAACAAAGAACAATGAAAAAAGAAAAGCAAAACCAACAAGCATGGCATATCCAATCCCCCCTTGGTATCTCCTTTTGATATAAAAAAGCAGGAGATGAAACAATGCAAAGACAGAAGATGAGACCAACACATAAATATGGCCAGAGGAAAGGGTGATGATGCCGCCCAGGCCAACAATCGCGGATAAAATCATCAGTAAAGATCGGAATTCCAGATCCGATTTCAAGACGGAAAGCAAACGATCGGTCACCAAAATAAAGGATGCTAGAAACAGGAAGATGATAAAAATCTTGCTGAATGAGACCACGGAAATATCGACCGGTTCGATGAAGAAAGACAAATCGTTTGAGTGCTCAACTAAAAGGATAATTGCCAGATTGACCAGCATGAAATAGAAACCGCTCAAGCACAAATAGATCAGCGGCTTCAACATGATCCGCTTAAGACAAAAGGAAAGATTGAAAACGAAGAAATCGTCGAAAATACGATAAAACCAAAGACTCCAGATAAAGACAAAAAAGGCAAGGATAACAAAAAAACCGAGAGATGGCAGCCACCAGGCCAACGCGTAAACAGAAGGCGACAATAAAGAACAACCCAGCAATGCCGGCGAAAACCGGATGGACAGCAACGAAAAATAGATGATGCACAATAATAGCAATCCCAATAATAAGGCATTGCTTTTTGAAATGGGCATCACAAAATATTTGAGAATATTACGCCCAAAAACAATAAGAAAAAAGACAAACAGAATAAATGCCAAGCCATTGACAAAGGTTGACCTGCCCCATAGAGGTTTCAAACCATTGAACCGCAAAGAAAAAAGATAACCCCCATCCCTATCTCTGATATTGAAACGTTCCTCCAGCGGAGTTGTGACAATGTCGGGGATTGAAGTCAAGCGGAAGGATGGATGGAAAGAGTCGAACAGGTATTCATTTTCGAAAAAGTAGCCACTGCGGATGCGCATCAAGCCAAATGCCGAGATGGAATCGCTTTTGTGGGATTGAACCAGATACCAGCCATTTGGGAAAAGCGACACGGGTTTCGACAAGATACCGGGCTTGATGGAATCCACGGGGATCATGGCATTATTCCATGCAACCAAAGAGTCGTTGCAAAACACATAAAAGGAATAATCGTGAAAAGAATTATTCTGAAAACAATTGGCATAGTTGCCCTTGGATTTGGCGGCATGGCCTACCAATGCATACAGAGTATTGTTGATGGTTCGTTGGTGCTGATGCAGAACTGATTCAAAACCATTCTTATCGAAACTAAAAGCAGAGCTCAGCTTTTCATAACGATTGACATGATTATGAACAACAAAGAAGAAAAGTGCCAGCAAAAAGGTCACGATAACCTTCACACTCTTCAGACGAAAAAAGCCAACACCCTCCATAATACAATTAACAAACCATTTGTAATAGATTAGTCGTGATGGTACGGCTCACCTTTACTAATTGACATTGCCCGGTAAAGCTGTTCCACAAAAATAAGCCGCACCATTTGGTGCGAAAAAGTCATGTCGGACAATGAGATCCGTCCGGTGGCTTTATCGTAAACCTCACTGGAAAAGCCATATGGGCCGCCAATGACAAAAACGAGCCGCTTGACGCCGACCATCACCTTCTTATCGATGAACTCGGAAAAAGAGCGTGATGAATAGTTTTTCCCCTTTTCGTCGAGCAGGAACACTTCATCGCCCGAGAGGAACTGTTGCAGCAAGAGCTCACCTTCCATCTTTTTTTGTTGCTCAAAAGATATGTTCCTATTTCTGCGCACATCGGCCAAAATCTTCAATTCAAAAGGGATATAATGCACCAAACGATTGACATACTTGGCTATACCCGTTTCTAGATAGGACTCATCGGTTTTACCAATGACAATAAGCATAACTTTCACTCCAACAAAATTTAAATTTCACACATCAAAGATAGCAAAGTCCATGAAAAAAACAGGGTTAGCCAATCCATGGAAGTACATTAACAAAAAATAAGCCATCTTGGTGTGATTTTTGAAGCAATATCATCCGCCAAGCAATTATAATTGGTGAGAATAAAAAAACAATGTCTATTTTTATCGCTGGAAAAAGCTGTCTAAAAGAAAGTAAATCCTATGAAACAAATATTACAACATACAATCGTTATTTTGCTCTTATCGTTTCAAAGTGTGGCATTTGGCCAGACAAACAATTTCCCCCAAGCACTGATTCGAGCAACCCAGAACGGAGACGCATCAACCCTAGCGGGTTACTTCAATGACAACATTGAATTGGTGCTACCAGGCAAATCGGGTGTTTACAGCCGAAACCAAGCCGAGATGGTGGTGCGCGATTTCTTCGCCTCGGCCGACCCGCAGGAGTTCAAAATCATCCATGAAGGCAACCGCGAAAACGCATCCTTTGTCATTGGTTCGCTAACCGGGAAAAGCGAAACATACAGGATCTACTTCCTTACCAAGAACAACGACAAAAAATTAGTTATCCATCAGCTTAGAATAGAGAAACAAGATGATTAACCACGAACTTAACCTATTTATTGAAAATTCGATCCGGGAAGACATCGGCGAT
>JAGPIS010000183.1 GCA_018054835.1 Breznakibacter sp.
AATATCAAGGTAACGCAAAAAAGCGTCATAATTATTCTTAATTTTATCATCCAACGCTTCATCCATGGATGAAATAACCCGGATATTGTACCCAAAGCGCTCGAACGAACGCCGGATAGGCCCCAGCTCAATGACATTGATTTTAATAACCACATGGTAATATTGTTCCTGCTCATCCTGGGTGACATATAAGCTAAGCACCTTGGCATCGGCATCCTCAACAATGCGTGCCAACTCCGACAGGTTGTAATCGTGGGGTTTGAGCTCCAGTTCGATGATCCCACCAGGGGTTGAGGCTGCCACAATGCGGTTGAAATGCCAAATAAGGTTCGACTGCGTGATCATCCCCAGGTAACGTTTATCGCCATCCACCACCGGAATGCCCGACAGTTTGAGACGAGCCGCCACCTCAATCACATCATAGATATGCTGGTGCTCATAAACAAATGGGAAGGAGAGCGACAAGGCATGTTCGCCAATGGGCCAATCCACCCGGTTAAGGTCATAGATGTCCGAATCGGAAATCAGCCCAAGGAACTGCTGGTTGTTCACAATGGGCAGATGGGAGATGCGGAACACCTCCATCCAATTGAGCGCATCCAAACCCGTATCCGAAGTTTTAAGCGCAGGCACCACATCCGATATTAAATCTTTAGCCAACATAACATGAAATAACGAAAATACTTGTTAATTTTGCCAATAAGCTCCTAAAAACGATGAACAAGATAGGAAAAAATTGTATTTTTCATAACGTTTTTGCTGCGATATTGTTATAGATAACCAGATTAACCGTAAAGAAGATGACAAAACTTAGTGTAAACATAAATAAGATCGCCACGCTCCGCAATGCCCGGGGTGGCAATATCCCAGATGTAAGCAAGGCTGCCACCGATGTGCAAATTTTTGGTGCCGACGGGGTTACCGTCCATCCCCGACCCGATGGCCGCCACATCCGCTACCAGGATGTTTACGACATCCGCCCCCTGATTAAAACCGAATTCAATATTGAAGGGTATCCCTCCAAATCCTTTATCGATTTGGTGCTCAAGGTCCATCCCCACCAAGTCACCTTGGTGCCCGACCCACCGGAAGCCATCACCTCCAATGCCGGATGGGACACGCGCACCCACCTGGGCTTCTTGCAGGATGTGATAGGACAATTCAAGGAAGCGGGTATCAGGACTTCAATTTTCGTGGACACCAACCTAGAGAACATTGATGGGGCTGCAAAAACTGACACCGACCGCGTTGAACTTTATACTGAGCCTTATGCAGCAATGTTCACCAAAGAGAGAGCGAAGGCCATCGCACCCTTTGTGGAAGGGGCCAACCTTGCCAAAAAACTTGGTTTGAAGATCAATGCCGGCCACGACTTGAACTTGGAGAACCTGGCCTACTTTTGCACAAATATCCCGTTCATCAGCGAGGTATCCATTGGCCATGCCCTGATTGCCGATGCACTCTATCTTGGACTTGAAAAAACCATACAGCTCTACAAGGCGCAACTAGTGATTAAACCGCAGTAAACAACTTATCATTGAGATCTAAGTTAGGAGGTAGGTGTTAGCTATTAGTAGTTAGGTGCTAGGTATTAGCTGTTAGCTGGAAACTGTTAACTGATTTCTGATCACTGTTTACTGATTACTAAACTGATCATTATGGAAACGGTTGAATTGTTTTACCGCGAATATGGCACGGGGGGTGATACTTTGGTAATCATCCACGGGCTGTATGGCTCATCGGACAATTGGGTTTCGATGGCCCGCCTGTTGGCCAAGGATCACCATGTTTTTGTGGTTGACCAGCGCAACCATGGGCACTCGCCACACACCAACGAACACAGCTACAACGCTATGGTGGCCGACCTGCACCATTTTTTCCTGACCCACAACATTGCCCGTGCCAACCTTTTGGGGCACTCCATGGGGGGCAAAACAGCCATGCTTTTTGCACTTCAACACCCAGAAATGGTACATAAACTTATTGTGGCCGACATCAGTCCACGAGCCTATTCCACCGCCACCAACTATGGCGAAATAACCAACAACCACCAGCTGATAGTAGAAGCATTAATGGAACTCGACCTGGACAACGCCCAATCCCGAACGGAACTGGAACAGCAGTTGGGCAACAAGATTCCTGCACCCACCTTACGCCATTTCCTATTAAAAAATATTGAGCGCCACCACCACGGGCATTTCTTTTGGCGGTTGAACCTCCCGGTGATCAGCCAAAGTATGGAAGAGATTATGGATGGCTTTTCGGAGCTGAACGAAAGCATCAGTACCGAAACGACCACCATCTTTGTGAAAGGGGAGTTGTCGCCCTATATCCGGGAGGAAGACCTGCTGACCATGCGCAAACGGTTCAAGGGAGCACAGATGGTGACAATACCCAAGGCGGGTCATTGGCTGCACGCCGAACAACCCGACCTGTTTTATAAAACGATTCGCTATTTTTTGGAAGATTAACGGCCTTTACGAAGAAGCCCGTTCCACCGCATCGGCATCAATCAACGGCTCACCCTTGTAACGCAGGAAGAGCTGAGCAGTGGCCAACACATCCTTCTCGCAATAGACGGCAATCCTTGGCAAATCTCGTTCTTTGTAATAAACCATAGCCACCTCGCTGCCGTCGATATCATCTTTGGGCGAAGGGATGTCGAAAATGGTGGTCAGCAGGTTCAATGAGGTGTAGTGCTTGTAATCGCCGAATTTCCATAGCTCCAGAGTATCCAGAAACTTCACCTCCCATGGTTTTTTACCAGCAATATTGAGCATGTCGGGCAACCTGACACCCTTAACCAACATACGTCGGGCAATATAAGGAATGTCGAACTCCTTGATGTTGTGGCCACATACGTTGCGATTGGCATCGGAGGCAAAAGCTGTCAACATATTTCCAAAATCAATAAGCAGAGCCCTTTCATCGTCGGAGGCAAAGGACTTCACCCGGAAGCAACGCTTACCGTGTCGATAGAAGACCATCCCCACCGAGATACAGACAATCTTCCCGAATTCGGCATAGATGCCGGCCCGTTCAAAAACCTCCTGAGCCGACTCCCCCTCTTTCCTGAAATAGGCTGATTTTTTGTCCCATAAGGTTTGCATGGCCGGATTGAGCGCCTCAAATCCTTCAACCACAGGCACCGTTTCAATATCAAGAAACAGGACATCTTCAATTTTAATATTTTCAAGCATGGCTGTTGCTATAACTCAAATTACTTTCAATGAAATTAGTCAGGATGTCAATGGCCACATGATTGTTTCCCCCCTGGGGTACAATTAGGTCAGCAAACCGTTTGGTAGGCTCTATAAACTGGACGTGCATAGGTTTCACCGTGTCATCGTAGCGACCAAGAACCTTTTCCACCGTACGACCACGTTCGGCGATGTCGCGCATGATTACCCGCATGAGACGGTCGTCGGCTTCGGCATCCACAAAAACCTTCAGATCCATTAGGGCACGCAGTTCGGGATTGCAAAGTATCAGGATGCCCTCCACGATAATCACATCGCGTGGCACAACCCGCACCGATTCATCTTGCCGCGTGCATGTGAGGTAGGAATAGACCGGCTGCTGAATGGGTTGGTTGGCTTTAAGAGCCTTGATGTGCTCGATCAAAAGTTCGAATTCGATGGAATCGGGGTGGTCGAAATTGATTTTTTGCCGTTCTTCAGCTGGGATATGGCTGCTGTCGCGGTAATAGGAATCCTGAGGAATGACGGCCACTTCACCCACGGGCAGCCTCTCAATGATTTTCCTGACCACGGTGGTCTTTCCCGAACCGGTTCCTCCGGCGATTCCGATTATGAGCATGGTTACAATCTATTTTATTATTTTTGCTTATATTTTATCGAAGACAAAATAACAAAAATTGCAGCAATGATAAAACATATTGTACTCTTTCAGATGAAAGCTTTTTCGACTGA
>JAGPIS010000184.1 GCA_018054835.1 Breznakibacter sp.
TTGCTGTTTTGGGTTCCCGAAACGCCCCGCTATCTGGCCATCAACCACCAGAGCGAAAAGGCATTGAGCATCTTGACGCGCATCAACGGTGCCCAAATCGCCAAAAAGGTGATGAACGATATTCAACAGTCGGTTCATGTGGCCTCTGCCAGCATCTTTTCGTACGGCAAGCTGGTGGTGGTGATTGGTATTTTATTATCGGTTTTCCAGCAATTTGTCGGCATTAATGTGGTGCTTTATTATGCGCCCCGTATTTTCGAAAGCATGGCGGGCAGTTCCAAAGACATCTCCATGCTGCAAACGGTGGTGATGGGCATAGTGAACATCATCTTCACCGTTGTGGCCATTGCCACGGTTGACAAATTTGGCCGCAAGCCATTGTTGATCATCGGCTCCATTGGCATGGCCTTGGGGATGTTAGTCATTGGCACCATGTCGTATTTCAAGATTATCGGTTTGGGTACGCTGGTGTTCATCATCATTTATTCGGCATCGTTTATGATGTCGTGGGGCCCCATCTGTTGGGTGCTGATTGCCGAAATATTCCCCAACAACATTAGGGGCAAGGCAGTGGCCATCGCCGTGGCAGCCCAGTGGATTGCTAACTTTCTGGTCTCATCAACCTTCCCATTCCTAATCGGAATCAATGAACCTTTCACATATTACCTGTACGGAATAATGAGTATTCTGTCGGCGTTCTTTGTTTGGAAGTTCGTGCCCGAAACCAAAGGAAAAACATTGGAGGAGATGGAAACACTATGGAAACCTTCGCTGGAGCAACAGCAAGAGACCCTTGAAGTGTCAAAAAAAGCCTGATTTAAGTTTTGATATGTGTGTGGGAGCCCGGAAATGCAGCAATGCGCCGGGCTTTTTTTTATTCTTGATGATGTTAGCGTTTTTGTTAAATCGAAAATGTGTTGTCAAACATATTTATTCCGTTAAACTTTTTTTTGGTGTTTTTCTTTATATATGTGTTATTGGCACAAGGGGTTATGGATGGATAGGATTCTTGTTAGGCCGCTTGATCGAGTTTGATTTTTAATTATTGAGCACAACCCGATAAATATCATGATTTTTACCTGTTGTGCATGTTAAATTCGGCCCTTATTAAAGAAATTTATCCGTAATCCTTAACTAACAGTAATGAGTGTGAAGAATCTTTAAATATATTGTATAACATATAAACAAATTTTCACAAGCCTAATTTTTATAGCATTTTTGTGCAACCAAACGATTAATAACTTAGATAAACAACAAATATATGAGCCGCAAACTTTTAATCAGAGATGTGACCCTGCGGGACGGCCAGCAATCGCTTTTCGCCACCCGGATGAAACAGGCACAGGTAGATCGTGTTTTGCCAATTTACAAAGAGGCAGGTTTTTATGCACTTGAGGTATGGGGTGGCGCTGTGCCCGACTCCATCATGCGTTATTTGAACGAAGACCCTTGGGTTCGCCTAGAAACCATTAAAAAAGAGATTGGAAATATTTCGCACCTCACAGCCTTGTCGCGCGGCCGTAACTTGTTTGGATACAACCCTTATCCCGAAGAGGTGATTGAAGGTTTTAACCGGAACGCGGTTCGTTCGGGTATCTCCATCATGCGTATTTTCGATGCCCTCAACGACATCAACAATATCAAGAGTACCATTAAATATGTTAAGGAAAACGGTGGATTGGCCGATTGCGTATGCTGCTATACCGTCGATCCAAAATTTAGCCGCAAGGAGCGTTTCAATGCTTTCCTGAAAGGGAAACGTCTGCCCAAGGACATCTTCACCATCGACTACTTCGTCAACATGGCCAAGGAACTTGAGAAAATGGGTGCCGACATGATTACCCTGAAGGATATGGCGGGCTTGATCCCTCCTGTGAAAGCTGGTAAAATCATCAAGGCATTCAAGGAAAATGTGAAGATTCCGGTTGATTTCCATACCCACTGTACGCCTGGTTATGGCTTGGGCGCTGCCCTGACTGCCATCATCAACGGAGTGGACATTGTGGATACCGCCATCCTGAACTTCGCCGGTGGTCCTGCTGCACCATCCTTTGAGGTGATCCAGATTTTCTGTGACAAGCTCGGCATCGAAACCGGTGTTAACCTCGATGCGGTGGTTCGTATCAACAAACATCTGAAAGATATCCGTGTGGAAATGGCCGATATCGACAGCTACAAGGATAAGTTCCCCATCGAATTCGACATCACCAAAGATAAGTTGCCTGCACACATCGACAAGTTGTTCGATGACGCCATTGCTTATGCCAAATCCAACGACGAGGAGAAACTATTGGATGCAACGCTTAAAATTGAGCAGTATTTCAACTTCCCCGAGCCCGACGAGAAAGTTAAGTTTGCCGAAGTGCCAGGCGGTATGTACACCAACATGTTGGCGCAGCTGAAACAGCTGAAACAGGAGCACCTGTTGCCACGCGTTTTGGAGTGTATTCCTGCTGTCCGTTTGGCGGCCGGTTGTCCTCCCTTGGTGACACCAACCAGCCAGATTGTGGGTGCCCAAGCGGTTAACTGTGTGATTGACGAGAATAGCGGTAAACCTTGGTATTCCAATAACTCCATACAGTTTGTGAACCTGGTGAAAGGATCGTATGGTAAAACACCAATCCCTGTGGATCCCGATTTCCGCGAGAAGATTGCAGGTACCCGCCAGGAGATCCCTTACGATACTTCCAAATATCAAAAACAGGATAATCCTTCTTTCCCCCAGTATGGCGAAGGTGTCAAACTCGCTGTAACTGAAAAAGAGGAGCTGCTGTTGGAGCTGTTCCCCATGGTGGCTGGTAAGTTTTTGAACGATAAGGTTGAACATGTTTATGGTGAGAAACTTCGTGCCATCGAACATGAGAAGCAACGCCAACGCGAAATTGAACGTGCCCGTTATGCTGCCTTGAGCAAGGAGGAAAAAGAGAAGATGATTCTCGAAGGGGTTAATAAGTACTATATGGGCTAAGGCTCGATTGATACATTCAAGAAAAGAGTTCCCCTCTGTGGGAGCTCTTTTTTTTAAACCTAAAATGTCGTGAAATTTTTTGTCGGTTTTTGCCTATTCTTTTTCCAAATTGGTTTGGTTGCCCAGGATTATCAACCGTGTTCAGGCGGTGAACTGGTCAAACACAGCTATTACCGCTTGTCGTATTCCGAAACGCATGAGCAGGCGGAGTGGGTTTATTATGAATTGTACCCGGCCTTATTGTCCGGGGTGGAAGAACGAAGTGATAATTTCCGTCCCGACGCCAAGGTGTCCACCGGGTCGGCTCAGCTCCTAGACTACAAGGGGTCTGGTTATGACCGTGGGCACCTTTGCCCGGCCGGTTCCATGAAGATCAACAGCACGGCTATGTCGGAGAGTTTTTACCTGTCCAATATGTCGCCACAGGTGCCTTCCTTCAACCGTGGGATTTGGAAAAGCCTTGAGGATCAGGTGCGGGGTTGGGTTACTGGTGAAGATACGCTTTATGTGGTTACTGGACCTGTTTTTAAAAATAACAAAGGAAGTATAGGTCCCAACAAGGTGACTGTTCCTGGGTTGTACTACAAAGTTGTTTATGTGCCCTCGAAAGGAAAGATGATTGGATTATTGCTGCCCAATGAGAAAGGGACTAAGGCGCTACCCGATTATTGCGTGACGGTTGATTCGCTGGAACTCCTCACTGGCATTGACTTTTTTCCCCAGTTGAAGGACGATTTGGAGGAAAAGTTGGAACGCAACATTGATGTCTCCTTGTGGGATTTTTAAGAATGTTAAAACAGTATCATAATGAGCAAACGTTATTTTGTCGATCAGCAGTATAAAGGAATTAATTGGGGGTTGGAAACCCTTGAAATGGACGAATATGAGGGTTGTGCTTTCTCTGGCTGTCAATTCTCCAATGTCAACCTCTCCGAAATTGTATTTGTGGATTGCACC
>JAGPIS010000185.1 GCA_018054835.1 Breznakibacter sp.
TTCTGGCATTGCATTTGATTACAAATCAAAGAAGTTAAGAGATAAAAATATCCCTGACCTTTCCATTTTTTTTATACTTTTGCAAAATTATTCGGACTGAGGTCTCTACCATAAATAAAACCTCGCTCCTGCTAATCAAAAAAAACACCTGATTAAATGGCAAGAATTAAGGTTATCGACAAGGAATTTGAGACATCAATCCCTGAAAATAAAATACTTGAAGCTATTGATGCAGTAGCTTTCAAGATGAACCAACAGCTGGAAGGCAAAAATCCGCTGTTTGTATGCGTTTTAAACGGAGCATTCATGTTTGCTTCCGATCTGATGAAACGGATCAACATCCCTTGTGAAATCACTTTTGTTAAAGTGGCATCCTACTCGGGAACAGAGACATCGGGCAACATCAAGCGGTTGATCGGCTTCAACGAAAAAGTGGAAAACCGCACGGTGGTCATTCTCGAAGACATCGTTGATACCGGCAACACCATCGTGAAGCTCATCGAGGAGGTGAAAACGATGAACCCGGCAGATGTGCAGATAGCCACACTCCTTTACAAGCCCGAAGCTTGCAAGAACCCAATCTCCCTCGATTACGTTGGAATGGAGATCCCCAATGAATTCATCATCGGTTACGGACTCGACTACAACGGCCAGGGACGCAATCTGAAAGACATTTATACGTTGGCACAATAATTTTTATAATCTGGATATTATCAATTAAATCTTATCACACCAAATGCTTAATGTAGTTATTTTTGGCCCTCCGGGTTCGGGAAAGGGAACTCAGAGTGAAAATATTATTAAAAAATATGGCCTGGCCCATATCTCCACCGGCGATATTTTGAGGAAAGAGATCACCGAAAACACCCAACTTGGCGTTTTGGCTAAAAGTTACATCGACAAGGGTGAGTTGGTACCCGATGATGTGATCATCGACATGCTCGACAACAAACTCGACAAATTGGGCAAGGTGGCCGGCGTTATTTTTGATGGCTTCCCCAGGACAGTGGATCAGGCCATTGCTCTGAAAAAAATGTTGGCTTCCTACAAAACTGATGTCAGCGTGATGGTGAACCTTGAAGTTCCCAAACAGGAACTGATTGACCGCCTGTTGCTCAGAGGTGAAACTTCGGGCAGAAGCGATGACAATTTGGAGACCATTGAAAAACGCATCAATGTGTACGAGCAACAAACCAAGCCTGTGATCGAGTTCTACAAATCAGAAAAAAAATATGCCTCCATCGAAGGCGTTGGTTCCATTGAAGAGATCTTCAACCGAATTAGCACTGCCATTGAGGCTGTAAAATAAAACAACCAAATGGCCACGAATGGTTCTCATATACCATTCGTGGCTACTTATATTCCATACATTCATCATACTCTAATCAATTAAAAACATGGCCGGATCAAACTTTGTAGATTACGTAAAAATATTTTGCCGTTCAGGAAAGGGTGGCGCCGGTTCGCGACATTTACGCCGGGAGAAATTTGTTGAAAAAGGCGGACCTGATGGTGGCGATGGTGGACGTGGCGGCCATGTAATTATTAGAGGCAATTCGCAGTATTGGACCCTGATACACCTGAAATTTTCGCGCCACGTATTTGCCGAAAATGGCGAATCGGGTGGCAAACAACGCTCCTTTGGAAAAGACGGAACCGACAGGATCATCGATGTGCCTCTGGGAACAGTTGCCAAAGATGCAGAAACAGGTGAAGTGCTTTGCGAAATAACCCAGGACGGGGAACAGTTGATCCTAGTAAAAGGTGGTCGCGGTGGCCTGGGCAACTGGAACTTCAGGACATCGACCCATCAAACACCACGCTTTGCGCAACCAGGCGAAGACAGCGTTGAACTAGCTGTGGTATTGGAACTTAAAGTACTGGCCGATGTGGGTCTGGTAGGATTTCCCAATGCGGGCAAATCAACACTCCTGAGCGTGGTTTCAGCAGCCAAACCAGAGATTGCCGATTACCCTTTCACCACACTGGTACCCAACCTGGGCATCGTGTCGTACCGCGATAACCGTTCGTTCTGTATGGCCGACATACCTGGCATCATCGAAGGTGCCAGCGAAGGCAAAGGTTTGGGACTCCGTTTCCTGCGCCACATCGAACGCAACTCCATCCTTTTGTTTGTAGTGCCTTGCGATGCCGACGACATCACCGCCCAGTACAACATCCTGCTCAATGAGCTGAAACAGTTCAACCCGGAGTTGCTCGACAAGAGACGCGTGCTGGCCATATCAAAAACCGACATCATCGACGATGTGATGAAACAAGAGATGGAACAAAACTTGCCAGATGTTCCTTATGTCTTTTTCTCATCGCAAACAGGAGCCGGAATCACCAACCTGAAAGATATGTTATGGAAAGAACTGGAACAATCGAACCTGACAGAATAGAGCCAAAACAATGGTTTCTTGAACAGAAAAGGTACAACCTTCATCTTGCACAACAATACAAACGCCGGAGCAAAGCCTTAAGCTGGTTCCGGCTTGCTTTTTTTATGGCCGCCGCAACCATGCCGGCACTGACCTCTTCTTTTTTGACAGTGCCATTTTTTCTGGTCACCATCCTGCTGCTGATTCCTTTTGTGGGGCTGATCCACTACACCAACCGAGCCAACAAAAGCGCCGATTACCACAACCAACTGGCCGAACTCAACCAGATGGAACTGGAGGCGCTGGATGGCAATTTTCACCACTTCAAGGAGGATGGCATTGAATTTGCCGACCCCAACCACCATTTTTCGTACGACTTGGACATTTTCGGCAAAGGATCCATCTTCCAGCTGATCAACCGAACCACCACGCCCGAAGGCAAACAATCGTTGGCAGCCTTGTTCAACAACCCAATCTATGATGCAGAAAAAATAAAGCAGCGGCAAGAAGCGCTCAACGAATTGAGCCAAATACCACACTTCAGGCAGCGATTTTATGCCCTTTCGAAACTGAACCGGCAGAGCATCCCTGTGACCCAAAAGCTGAAAGAGTTCAACCTCATCGACACTTCATTTTTAAACAGCCGCACGAAATGGCTGGTAAAGCTTTTCCCCATACTGGCCACCGCCACCATTGGGTTGGCCATTCCCGGCATCCTCCCTTCATCAGCGATCTTGCTCCTATTCCTGTCGGGATTGATGATAGCCGGTTTCCACATCAAAAAGATCAACAGGCTCCACGCTACCATCAGCAACCTGTCGGACTTGCTAAACCAATATGCAGAACTGTTAAAGCTGGCCGAGCAAACCAATTTTGAAACTCAAGAGCTTCGGAACATAACCAATCAACTGAAGGGCACGCATTCGAAACCAGCTTCTGCCACCATTGAGGCGTTGGCCAAAGCAACACAGGCATTCGACCTTAGGCTGAACTTTTTGTTGGCGGCCGTCCTCAACGGCTTCCTGCTTTGGGACATACGCCAAAGCATACGGGTGGAAAAATGGGTGAAGGAAAATCAACAAAAAGCTTTTGAATGGTTCGTGGCTCTGCACAAATTAGAAGCCTTCAGCTCTTTGGCAGGATACATCTTTGCCCATCCTGAGTTTTGCATGCCCGTTTGCACCAACACCACCTTCAAAAGCAAACAAATGGGGCACCCCATGATTGACGGGGCTAAAAGGGTTTGCAACGACTTCGAACTGGATGAATCGGAGAAAATAGTGATCCTCACCGGTGCCAACATGGCCGGCAAAAGCACCTTCCTGCGCACCATCGGCATCAACTACCTACTGGCCTGCATGGGAGGCCCGGCGTGTGCCCAAAGCTTCGAGTTCAACCCCATACCACTAATTTCAAACATGCGCACCTCCGACTCGCTGTTGCGGCAAGAATCATACTTCTTTGCCGAATTGAAACGGTTGCAATTCATTGTTCATGAAATAGAAGGGAAAGGC
>JAGPIS010000186.1 GCA_018054835.1 Breznakibacter sp.
CAAATTCTTCAGTGTTTTTGGTGAAATGATGTATCGGGTGGCTAAGATTTTCTCAGGGAAATCGAATTTCGATTGTCAAATCAACACCCTTCTTTCAGAATCGGGACTGTTATTCGGGGCTCAACGCAGCTACATCTTCGAGGTTCACGATCCTGTACATATCAAAAATAGTTTTGAATGGGTGGATGCCAACCACCCCTCTTTCATCGATCGCTACCAACGGCTTGTTATTGATGATGCTTTTCCTGGTTGGCAGAAGGTTTTAGCCGAAGGTAACCCTATTTCATCAGGCCAAATTGGTTTGGGGAAAATGGAGCCATCGGTTTTTGACCAGAAAGGCGGGGTTTTTTATTTACTGTTCCCCATCTTTATTAAAAGGGAACTCTATGGTTTTATAGGGTTTGATTTTCCTAAAAATCAGACTATTGATTTGCAGGGGGCTGTTTATTCATCCATCGAGCATCTTGCAAAAATCATCGAAGGTCTTCTGGAGCTAAAATATTCGGCTGAATATGTCAATTCCTTAAATAACGAGTTGCAGACAATCAATCATCGGCTCTCAAGGAGTGAACAACTCATTAAGGGCATTGTGTCGGCAGTCCCATTGGGGATTTTTTTGATTCAGGGCCGACAAATAGTTTTTGCCAATGATTATATTATCGAATTAGCCTCCAAATCTGGTTTATCCTTCATTGGGGCGCATGTTGGTGATTTCGACAGGTATTACAATCAAGACCAAAGGATTCGGCTTGATCAGTTTTACCGCGAAATTGAGTCTTCGACGAGAGCCTCCATTCGGTTCGACGTATCAAATTTGGGCGGATCCGATTATATTATCGATTTAGTGGGTTCACAAGGGCCTGTGGTTGATGGCGAGATGAGTTATGTGATCGTTTGTCAGGATGTTACGGAGTCGGTAGCCGTGCAGAACCGTGTTCATGAGGCAAATATGCGTTATCAAACTATTCTGGATAAGAATCCTGATGGCGTCTTGGTTTTCTCTACGCGGATGAACCTCAGTTATATCAATCCATCGGCCATATCACTTTTGGGTTTTTCTTTCCGAGAATTACAGCAACACTCCATTGTCAATTTCCTTGCCGGCTCTAATACGTTAAAGCGCATTTGCACGATCATCCAACTCATCAATCATGGGAACGATTATCAAGGGGAGATGGAACTGATTTCAAGAGGTGGTGCCAAGTTGATGGTCGAAATCAAAGGCACCCGTATCAAACTGAACGGATCGGCACATTATTATGTCTGCATGCACAACATCACCGAGCGTAAACTGCGGGAGGAGCAGCTACGCATCAGTGAAAACAAATACCGGGCATTGATAGAGAATAGCCGTGATTGCATGATTCGGATGGCATTGAATGGAGAGGTTTTGTTTGTCAACTCTGCCACACTAAATGTATTTGGTCCTTGGCAAAACCGTGGAACCATTTCTTTTCCTGATGAAACTCTGTTGTCGTTTAACGATAATCTGCATCTGGTGGCTAAATCAGGGCGTGCAAACAGTTTTGAGATGGAGTTTTTGGTCAACAACACATCTGTGGTGCTTGAATGGTCCGTTATTCCTGAGTTTGGCGACAGTTCCGTTGTGGAAACCGTTTTGTTTGTGGGACGCGATTGCTCAGTACGACGTCAAACCGAAAACGCCCTGAAGTGTGCCATGGAAAAGACCGAGATGGCCGATCGCTTGAAATCGGCCTTCTTGAATAACCTGAGTCATGAAATTCGGACGCCGCTTAATGCAGTTGTTGGGTTCTCTAGTTTTTTGAGGGAAGATAATTTGTGCCAGGAGGACCGTAACTTGTATGTGGATATCATCCATAACAACGCCGAGGCATTGATGGCACTTATCGATGACATTGTTGATGTGGCCAAGCTTGAAAGCGGTGCCTTAAAGTTTATGAATGAGCCGGTCAACTTGAATGACCTATTTCGTAAATTGGAAAAGCAGTTTGCCACAAAGATCCTCTCGGAAAAAAAGGATTTGGATTTCATCTGTCACCATGGAGGCACTACACCAGTGGTTATGCGGGGTGACTCTCACAGGCTGCTTCAGGCTGTTTCAAAACTTTTGGATAACGCCCTTAAGTTTACCGCAACCGGATTTGTTCGCTTTGGCTTTGAGCTGCAGGATTCCGGGATTGTTATTTTTGTCAAGGATTCCGGGATTGGCATCGATGCGGTGGATCATCCCATTATTTTCGATTCGTTCCGGCAATCTGAAAACAGTGCCGCCAAAAAGTTTGGTGGAACCGGTGTGGGACTCTACATTGCCCGAAAAATGGTTGAAGCCATGGGGGGGGAAATCTCTTTCCATTCCGAAGTGAATAAGGGGTCCGAGTTTTTCATCACCTTTCCTCATGATCGGTCGTTGCCTATAGCCCAGCAAAAGAAAGAGGGTAAAATTGAGGCGGGAGTGGTTGATTTGGCTTCATTCAAAAACAAATTGATCCTTTTGGCGATAGACGACAGCAGTGAACGACTTTTAATACGTAGGTACCTCGAGCATACCGGAGCTTCCATTATTTCTGTACGTTCGGTCTATTCGGCTCTCCAATTGCTTAAAAACCGCAACGACATTGATTGGTTGCTGGTCGATCATGCCGCATCTTCGAATGGTGCTTTGCGTCTCATCGAGAGTCAATATAAGAGCTGCAACGAAGGGGGAAAGTTGATTTTAATCAGCGCCGATTCTGAATTGACCGAGCGAGATGTGGATGTGGATTTGATTCTGCAAAAGCCTTTCGACAAGCAGGAGTTTGTCAGTCGGTTGTCGCAGCTGGTATAAAAAAAAGAAAGTGTATCGTTTATTTAGATACACTTTCTAGTAAGAATCCGCTTTTTATCGGAAGCTCCTTGAAATTTACGCCTGTTAGTGAACAGCTCAAGCTTCTTTTTGCTTGAAATGCTTGGGTTAGCCTGATCATTTATTTAATGACTTTGCTGCTTTTTACTTCAAAGTTTTCACTGATGCTGCCAGTGCTTGAATTGTAGGTGATAACATATTTGCCATCCGAAAGATTTGACAGATCGTACAGACGTTGGAAAGCAGCCGCATTTTTTACTTTTTCGCTGGTGTAAACGGTGTTGCCGGTGTTGTCGGTGATCTCAATTTTGAATACATCTGATTCGGGAGACAATACTGAAACAACTGCCAAATTTGAATTCATGTAAGAGTTGATGGCAATTTTGTTTTTTGCACTAGCACCTGCTGTGGCTACTAAAACGGCTGCCGCTACGGCTGCTGATTTTACAAATGAATTTAATTTCATGGTTTTTCTTTTAAATTGTTATTTGTACCTTTTGTACAATGCAAATATATCACGATAATGCCTTTAAGAATGTTAACCAGGAAGTCCATAGGGTTAAAAAATTCAAATGGGGTTGTGGCTTGCTTTTTTAGAGGGGGTGTGTTTCCTTTTTATTAAACTGTGTTTGTTTTGGGCAACGACGGCAAAACCTAATGATTTAAGGGGGTATGTGGTGTAAGTTGCGTGGAGATGGTTATGGCTGTTTAGTTTTCTGGTGTTTTCGTTAAGCGCCCTTTTTGCTGCATTTAATATTGAATTAACATTAAAATAATACTCCTGCTGATTTTTTATAGGTTTGTGGTGGTGAATTGTTTACAAACGTATTGTTTTCCGCCTCTAATTATTTAAAATTATCAATTATTTGTCGAAATAGATGTAAAAATTGCCTTGTTTTCAAAACCGTTTATTTCGAAGCAGGAAATGGATGAATTTAATGGCGATTGGAAAATGCATGATGAGTGTGGTCGGCAAACCATAATACTGTATCATTATTCTAAAGCGCTCTTTTAAACCTGGTACAATGTTTTTTTTAGTGATGCCTCCATCCAG
>JAGPIS010000187.1 GCA_018054835.1 Breznakibacter sp.
CGATCATCTGGGTGCTAATTTTAGCATCTTTTTAGCCCTGTTGTTTCAATCAATTTCCATATTTTTGCTGGATGTGCTCGAACTTAAGGATGTTTCGTATTTGATTATTGCAGCACTTATCGGTTTTGGCTTTGGCGGGAATTTTGTTCTGTTTGCCAAAGAAACGGCACAAGTGTATGGCGTGAAAAATCTTGGAATTGTTTATCCGTATGTTTTTGTGGGCTATGCCATTGCCGGCATCGCCGGTCCTCTTTGCGGAGGATTGTTGTTCGACTCCTTTGGTTCCTTTTACTATTCCATCGGTTTGGCAAGCTTTGTGAGCCTATTGGGAAGTTTGCTTTTCCTTGTTCAAATGATAACTTATAAAAATAAATGAACGTTTCAAATAGAATTGAAGTAGCAGCCAAATTAATTCAAGAAGGAAAATTGGTGGCATTCCCCACCGAAACAGTATATGGTTTGGGAGCTAATGCTCTCAATCCTTTGGCCGTGGCTAAAATATTCCAACTCAAGGAGCGCCCCTCGTTCGACCCCTTGATTGTGCACATCGCCTCCATGGACGACCTTGAAAAATTGACAATAGAAACCTCCGAATTGGTTTACCAGTTGGCCGAAAAGTTTTGGCCGGGACCTTTGACCATTGTGTTGCCCAAAAGCGACTTGGTGCCCGACCTTGTCACCTCTGGCTTACCCACCGTGGGTATCCGGATGCCAGCCAATGATCTGGCATTGGCCCTGATCAAAGCCGCCGGTTGCCCCATTGCAGCACCAAGCGCCAATAAATTTGGGCAGTTGAGCCCCGTCAGTGCCGGTCACGTGCTCAAACAGCTGCCCGATGTCGATTATGTTTTGGATGGCGGATCAACACAAGTGGGCATCGAATCTACCATTGTGTCGGTGGAGGGGAGCCATTGCCAATTGTTGCGGCCTGGTTTCATCACATTGGAGGATATTGAAAATGCGCTGCCTGGCAAGTTTGTCTTCAACCATGTACGCCCCGAAAAGTTGGTCTCCCCGGGATTGCTCAAGAGCCACTATTCGCCCAAGAAGCCATTGCATATTCTCTCCGGAATCCCGGCATCATTGCCCTCAGGTAGCGGCGTGATCCTTCATGGCAGACAAGGAGATGATTTTGTGGCCAATAAGGTTGTTTATACCTCCCAGACCTTTGATTTGGTGGAGGTGGCAGCCAACTTGTTTGCAGCCCTCCATGCCATGGAGGAAGATCCTTCAGTAGAACAAATTTTCATTGAAACTGTTGATGAAGTTGGCTTGGGAATTGCCATCATGGATCGGGTGAAAAAGGCTGCATATCAATATCAAAAAAATTCTGACTGTTAATGTGGACACACAATAAGGAATCGCAATCAAAAATGACGCCCCAAGAGGCGCTGGAGTATTTAAAAGAGGGCAATGCCCGTTTTGTAAGTAATCTTCAGATAGATCGGAATTTGCTCAAGCAGGTGAATCTCACTTCCGACGGTCAGTTTCCTTTGGCCACCATATTGAGCTGCATGGATTCGCGTACTTCGGCGGAGTTGATTTTCGACCAAGGGTTGGGCGATATCTTCAGCATCCGCATCGCAGGTAATATCCTCAACGACGACATCCTTGGGAGCATGGAGTATGGTTGTGCCATTGCCAACTCCAAAATTCTGGTGGTATTGGGTCACACCAAATGCGGAGCCATCATTGGTGCTTGCAACAACGAGAAATTGGGGCACCTCACCGGGTTGTTGGATAAGATCAATCCTGCCATAGCCAATGAGTCAACGGTTTTGGACAATCGAAGTGGCAATAATCCCGAATTTATCCGAAAGGTTGCGGTGATCAATGTACACAACACCATTGAGCAAATCAGGAACAGAAGCGAGATTTTGCGCGAAATGGAACGAAACAACAAGATCCTGATTGTTGGGGGGCTTTATGACATTGATTCCGGCGCGGTTACTTTTTTCGAGTAACGGAAAGCTTTCTTTGTATTCTGGCCGAACGGCATTGATAAAAAAAGAAACACCCGATCGGTTGCTAAAACCTGTCGGGTGTTTCTTTTTTTTTGTCATCATTGAAGTTTTGTCTGACATCTTCATGTTAATTTGACTATCAGACTTGTCAACTTTTTGACTTTCTCAAATACTGATGGAGACAATGTATTCGAATAACGCACTGGCAAAACCGATGGTGATGAGTGCCACCACGCAAATGCCAATGGCCAGCGCATCGAAACGGTTGGTTTTGATGGCCGCAATGGGTGTTTTATTTTTGTCGATGAACATGGCTTTTACCGGCAAAAGGTAATAATAGAGCGAGATGGCAGCGTTTAATACGGCAACAATCAGCAATGAGTAAAAACCAGCACTGCTGACGGCCGAGAATAGGAAGAACTTGCCGAAAAATCCTGCCACAGGCGGGATACCCGCCAGCGAAAACATGGATAGCATCAAAGTTAGGCTCAGCTTGGGATTGGTGTGGTAAAGCCCCTTGTAGTCGGATATGTTTTCCAATCCGGTTTTGTTGGCAATGATCCCTACCACACCAAAGGCGGCCAAGTTGGTGAAAATGTAAATCATCAAAAAGAATACGATGGTGGCCATGCTGGTGGCGGAAGGTGCCATGATGCCCAACAGGATGAAACCGGCTTGAGCAATGCTGGAGAAGGCTAGGAACCTTTTCATGTTGTTCTGGCGGATGGCAAACAGGTTACCCACGGTCATGGTTAAGGCCGAGATGGCAAAAATCATCTTGCTCCACAAATACTCCACCTGGCCAAATACCTGCCACAAAACCCACATCAGGACAAATACCGCAGCGCCTTTGGAGAGCACCGACAGGAAGGCGGTAACGCTCACCGGGGCACCTTCGTAAACATCGGCCGTCCATAGGTGGAAGGGCACCAACGATATTTTAAAGGCCATGCCGCTGATGAAAAACACCAATCCCAGCGCGGGCAATGAGAAGTTGGCGTGTAACAGAAATTCTTTTTGCACATCGTCGAAATAGATCGATCCGGTGACGCCGTAAATCATAGAGAGGCCAAACAATAGGATGCCCGATGAGAGCGCCGAGGTGAGGATCAACTTCATGCCCGCTTCGGCCGACTGGTTTTTGTGGCGCTCGTACGCGGCCATCAGGGCCGATGGGATGGTGGCCATTTCGATGCCCAGGTACATCAGTAGGAAATCGCCGGCCGAAATCATCAGGTTCATACCGATGGTGCTGGCCAGCGTGAGGATGAAAAACTCAGGGATTCGCTCCGAATTATGGCTTTTCTGCAACCATTCGGACGACTGCAGGAAGATGATGAATAGCCCGATGTTTATAATGTTTTTCATGAAAACCCGCAGGGCATCGGTCTGGTACATGCCGCCAAACAGCGTGCCTTCACCCACCGGGATAAAACCCAGCGCTGTGACAACACCCAACAGGATGATGGAAAAGGGTATCAGTTGCTTTTTGCTGTTTTGACTGGTGAATATCTCAGCAATCAAAATAATCAGCATGGCCAGGGTGAGTAGCAGCTCGTGCCGCATGAGTAGAAAACTGGTTATGGACATGATGTTGGATGTTTTTATTTGGTTATAATGCGGCCATTAACTTGTCAATGATGGGCTGGAGGCTCTCCTGGATGGTGTTGGAGAGCCATAGCGGAAACAACCCAATGCCGGCCACGGCCACGATAAGGGTAACCACGCTCACTTTTTCGTACCAGCGAGCATCGGGCAGATGGGCGAAATGGTCGTTCTTGACCGGTCCCAGCAGCAACACGCCCACAACCCTCAGGATATAGACTGCGGTCACTACAATGGATGAGATGGCCATGATGGTGATGAAGCGGTGGAAAAAGTCGGTGTGTT
>JAGPIS010000188.1 GCA_018054835.1 Breznakibacter sp.
ACACATCCAAGTCTCCATAAACAGTCATGGCTAGGGTGCGGGGGATGGGGGTGGCCGTCATTACGAGTATGTGTGGAGGGGTCGTGTTCTTCTTCCACAAACGGGCTCGCTGGGCCACGCCAAAACGGTGTTGCTCGTCGATGACCACAAGCCCCAAGTTGTTGAATTGCACGGTATCTTCGAGCAGGGCGTGAGTGCCGATAAGGATTTGCAACTCCCCGCTTCTGAGCTGTTCGTGCAGGATGGTGCGTTCCTTCTTTTTTGTCGAACCGGTGAGTAAGCCCATTTTTACCGGCATATCCTTCAGTAGGGTGGTGAGGCTTTCGAAGTGTTGGTTGGCCAAAATTTCGGTTGGTGCCATCAGGCAGGCTTGGTAGTGATTGTCCAGGGCAATCAGCATTACCATTAGAGCCACCAATGTTTTACCCGATCCAACATCACCCTGCAATAACCGGTTCATCTGCTTGCCCGAACCCATATCTTTGCGGATCTCTTTGATCACACGCTTCTGTGCATTGGTGAGTTCAAAGGGAAGGTGGTTGGCATAAAAATGGTTGAGGTGTTCGCCCACAATGCCGAAATGATGGCCGTGAACATGCGCTGTCCGCTGGTTGCGCAATCGGAGGATATTCAGTTGTATGTAGAAAAGCTCCTCAAATTTTAACCGGAAACGTGCTTTTTCGAGTTGCTGGGTGTCCTGCGGGAAATGGATGGCGTGCAGCGCTTCGTGGCGGTTGATGATGGGCAGTTGTGAAAGCAAGGCAGCCGGTAACGATTCGGGGATTTTTCCCTGGAACGCCGCGAAAACGGAAATCATCATCTTTTGAATGGCTTTAGAATTCAAAAAATTCGATTTCATCTTCTCCGTGGTGTTGTAAAAAGCTTGGAGGTTGCCCGGGAGCATTGATTTGCCATCCTTGAGTTTTTCCATCTCCGGATGGACGATGTTGATGACGCCATTGAAATGCGATGGTTTGCCAAAGATAAGGTACTCGGCATTCGCATCGATGCTTTCCTTGATCTGTTTGATCGATTTGAACCAAATCAGTTCAATGAAGCCTGTCCCGTCCGAGAAGGTTGCCACCAACCTTGTTTGGCGTGCCTGCCCCATGGTTTGCAACGAAGTGAAGCGGCCTTTGATCTGTATGTAAGGCAGGTTGATGTTGATTTCGTTGATTCGGTAGATGCGGCTGCGGTCGATGTGCTTGAAGGGGAAATAATAGATGAGATCCTCGAACGATGAGATCTTCAACTCTTTCATCATCAGTTCGGCGCGCTTGGGACCCACGCCCGGTAAATACATAATATTCTGGGTGCTCAAATCGGACATGTGCCAAAAATAATGCTTTGCCTTCAATTAACAAAGCCGCCGACCCCCAACATGGAAGATCCGCGGCTTTTGTGATGATGGATAGTCTAGTGGTGTCTTAAAGTCTATCAGTCTCCGAGTCTATCAGTCTCCGAGTCTAACAGTCTTCGAGTCTGACCGTCTCCGAATTTGCGACTTAGGGACTTAGCGACTCCCCGACTTTTAGACTATGAAACTCTTCAACTCACTTGGTACTTCTCAAACGCTTCGGCGATGCACTTGGGCGGGTGGCAGGGTTTTAACCCATCTTTCTGCACAAAGGCCGTGGTGACATGCCCTTCGTTGATCAGCTCGTTTTTTGAATTGAACATCTGGTACTCGAACTTCATCTTCACCGAGTTTTTTAAGGCGACGGTGGTGACGATCCTCAGTTGTTCGTCGTAATAGGCCGGCTTCAGATATTTGAAAGCCACGTCGATCACCGGCATCAGAATGCCTTGCGCTTCAATTACCGAGTAAGGAATCTCCATGGCACGAAAGAACTCCCAGCGGGCATTCTCGTAGTAACAGGGGTATTTGGAATGGTGCATGAAGCCCATTTGGTCGGTGTCGCTATAATTCACCCTAGGGTGGGTGGTGTGTTTAATGTGACTCATGGTTGCAGCTGTTGTGGTGGTGGTCGCAAAGGATTTTGTCGTCGGTGAGTTGGTGGTTGATGTATTTCCCAACGGCCTCCTTGGCATCGCCCGAGCAGCCGCGCACAACGGTTAGCCCTGCTTGCGTCAGTTTATCGTAGGCACCCTGACCCATATTGCCGGCCAAGAGGATGGTTACACCCAATTGTTTGAGGTCGTGCACCAAGTTGCTTTTGCATCCGCAGCCCGGAGGTGGCATGAATTCCTGTTGAGCAGTTATGGTTTGGTTTTCAATGTCGAAAATCAGAAAGGCAGCACAATGGCCAAAGTGACTGTCCACCATGTTTTGGTTCGTAGGAACGGCTATTCTCATATTGATTCGTTATTAAAGTTTATCAGTTTCAATAGTTCTTTTATTCGTTGCAAATTGTGTGGTAGCAGAACCAGGTTGATGCCTAGTTCTTGGGCCTTATGCTGCACCGGGATTCCAATTTCGTAGGCCACGATGGTGGTGACCCCTAGCTTGTGAATCATCTCCACCACTTTGATCCCTGTTTGAGGCTGGTTGATCAAGTTGTTTTCAATAATTGAGGTTTTGCTTTTATTGTCCACCAACATCAGATATGGTGCTTTGGCGAATGCCGGGTGGATGGTGGCCTCTTCGCCCGGATGATCCATCGGTAATGCCATCAGGCTTGAACCGCCGCGGTGACATAGGGGGCAGCTATTTCCACCGCTGATATTGAAGCGGCAGTGGCATTCTGGACAATCGTTCCAGGCTTCTGAAAATATAGAGTGGCCACCCTCAATGGTAATCATGGTGCCTTCCACGAGTGCTTTGGCAATTTTTTTCCTGGCCGACTGATAAATGCGGGTCAGTGTGGGGCGGGATACCTGCATGATTTGGGCGGCTTCCACCTGCGACAGCGCATCATAATCGAGAAGCCTAATGCTTTCGTACTCCTCCAGGAAAATATTGGTGGTCTCCATCTCCTGGCGGTAGTTGCCGATGGGATGGAATCCTTTGATGCGGGGCGGTTGCAATACCACCCGGTTGTTTCGTGTTCTTGCCATGATGCAAAGTTAATCAACATCCTGATGTTGACAGAATTTACAAGCCGCTTTTTGTGGTGTTATTTTTGATTGTGGTTGCGTATTCGTTATTAATTCAGCGTTTTGGATTGTTTTTTGATATGATTAATCTATTTTTGCGATGGAAAATTTAGTGTTTTGATGAAGAGAATTCTATCTGTCATTTTGTTGTTGACCACATTCTGGAGTTTTCAGATTGGTGTGGCCTACAAACATTATCACTATTTTTCCAATGGGTCGGTTGTTGAACATGCCCACCCGTTCCAAAGTCCGGTGCCGCTAAATGGGGAGTCGCCCCATCACACCTTCTCCGACTTTGCTCTGGTGGGAGGTGGTTTTGTTGAAGCACAGGCCTCTTTGCCCCACTATTCTGTATTCCTCGTAGCCACTGAATTTCAATTTCAACCATTTATCTCGTCACATGCTGGGTGTTTGTTGGTGGACAATAAGCAGCCGCGTGCACCTCCTGTTATTTTAAGCTAATTCTATTTTGGAATGATTCCATTCATGGAATCGTGAAACACCCATGTTGCATGTTGTGTTGGTTTCTTTTGCAGCGACCTGTTGTTGTGTTTGGTATTATCATGCCAATGACGATGGGTGGTTGGTATGAATAATATGTTGTTGATAAGCTTAAAAACAGATGAAAAAAATATTTTGCCTGCTCTCTTTTATTTTGATATTTGCTATTGAATCAATTTTTGGATTGCCAGTTGGCATGAAAATGGTAAAGGGTACTGTAAAAAGTGACCGTGAAACCATCCCTTTTGCCACCGTTGTGGTGAAAGGCACCACCATGGGTGCTGTTTCCG
>JAGPIS010000189.1 GCA_018054835.1 Breznakibacter sp.
AGTTTCATCAAGGCCATGGCAAACTCGCTGTTGGTTTTGATCAGTGAGGTGAGGGCATCACCCGGCAGGTAGCACAGCAGGGCATCGTTGATCACTTTGGTGGTGGTGCAGGCCAACTCATCGCTGATGACAGACCGAAAGCCGATCAAATCGCCACTCTTTGCAAAGCGGATGATCTGTTCTTTGCCGTCGAATCCTGTTTTGTAGATTTTCAGAATCCCGCTCAGGATGATATAGGTGCCGTTGATCCGGCTCCCTTCGTGGTAGATGATGTTGCCGCGCTTGTGAAGCGTGCAGCTCATGGTTTGGTTGAGGTGTGCTATATCGTTGTCGGTAAGGCCTTTGAAAATCTCGTAAGATCTTAAATCGATCTCTTCTGTAAAGGGTATGGATTGAAAACTCTTCATGATCTATTTTGTTATTGTTATAGGAATTTGTTTATGTTGTTTGGTTCACAAATATATAAATAAAGATGAAATTTGAGATCTTTTAACAATTAAGAATATATTATTATGGATACATCTATTAATGTGAAATGGAATGGCAAAATGGCCTTTGAAACCAATCTTCAAGGGCACTCTTTATTGATGGATGCTGGTGCCGAGAGTGGGGGCGAGGACTCCGGGGTGCGTCCTAAGTCGTTGCTTTTGGCCAGCCTGGCCGGCTGTACCGGCATGGACGTGGTGAGCATGTTGGCCAAAATGCGGGTTGATATTGAGGATTTTGAATTGATCATTGAAGCGGATCTTGAAAAGGAACATCCCAAATACTACAACCGTATTAATGTCGTCTATCAATTTAAAGGCAAGGATTTGCCTTATGAGAAACTGAAGAAAGCGGTTGATATGTCTTTTGACAAATATTGTGGCGTGATTGGACTTTTCAAGAAAGCCATCCCCGTCACCAACGAGATAAGGATTGTTGATTAAAAAAAAAGAGGGTGTCCGCGACTTGGGACACCCTCTTTCGTATATTTCAATACGCCGATTGGAATTGTTGCAGGAACCGCACATCGTTTTCAAAGAAGAGCCGGATGTCTTTAATTTGGTAACGCAACATGGCAATACGCTCGATGCCCATACCAAAGGCGAATCCGGTGTATTTTTTGCTGTCGATGTTGTTCACATCCAATACGGCAGGATCTACCATGCCGCAACCCAATATTTCAACCCACCCTGATCCTTTACAAACATTACAGCCTTTGCCACCACAGAGGGTGCAGCTGATGTCCATTTCGGCCGATGGTTCGGTGAATGGGAAGAAGGAGGGGCGTAGCCTGATTTGGGTCTCCTGTCCAAACATCTCCTTGGCAAAATAGAGCAGTGTCTGCTTCAAGTCGGCAAACGACACATCCTGGTCGATGTACAACCCTTCAACCTGATGGAAGATGCAGTGTGCCCTGGCCGATATGGCTTCATTGCGGAATACGCGTCCTGGGAAAATTGCCCTTATGGGCGGTTGTTCCTTTTCCATCACGCGTACCTGTACCGATGAGGTGTGGGTGCGCAACAGGATGTCGGGGTTTTTGTTGATGAAAAAGGTGTCCTGCATGTCGCGGGCTGGGTGCTCCAACGGGAAATTCAAGGCTGTGAAAACATGCCAGTCGTCTTCAATCTCCGGTCCTTCGGCCACCGTAAATCCAAGGCGGGCAAAAATTTCAACAATTTCATTTTTAACCAGCGACAACGGATGGCGTCCACCAATGTTCATGGTGTTGCCCGGTAATGTCAGGTCGATGCCGGTGCTGTTGGTTGCGTCGCTTTCAAACGACTCTTTCAGTGCATTTATTTTGTCCTGGGCTAGTGTTTTCAGTTCATTCAACACTTTGCCCATGTTTTTTTTCTGGTCGTTGGGGATGTTTTTAAACTCGTCGAATAATACCGAGACACTACCCTTCTTGCTTAAATATTTAATTCTCAAGTTTTCAGCCTCTTCGGCATTCGACGCGGTTATGCCATTTATCTCCGCCGTCAGTTGTTCTATCTTTTCTAGCATCTTAACATGTTTTTTGTTGACCTGCAATATGCAAAAATAATAAAACCATCGGCATCAGGATGTCTTGTCCTGAATTTTATTTGTTCGGCAAGCTCATGCCATTGGCCTTTCGATCTTCCTTTCTTGTTAGCCGGCCACCAATCCACTGGGTGATTTTGGCCACTATGTAAACGGTTGTCAACAAAAATATGATCACCGCCCCTGTTGGGAGGTCGAAAAAGTAGGCCGTGAATAATCCCGATATACTGATGATCATGCTGATGATGACCGAATAGACCATCATGGGGATGAATTTTTTGATGCGGATGTTGGCAATGGCTTGAGGGACTGTGAATAAAGATAGAACCAAAATTATTCCGGTCACTTTGATGGCCAGAACAATGGCCGTGGCCACCAGCGCGATAATGACCAGCCGGATGGTTTTTACCGGCCATCCGCCCACGCTGGCAAAATCGGGGTCAAAGGCCACATACATCACCGGCCTGTGGAACAGTATCATCAACAGGGTGAGTAAGCCCGATAAGGCTGCCAGCCAATATAGGTCGATGGTTCTTACCGTTAGTATGTCACCAAAGAGGAAACCCATCAGGTTTGGCGTATAGCCCGGTGAGAGGAACATAAAGAGAATGCCGATGGCCATGCCGAACGACCAAATGATGGCAATGGCGCTGTCCTCGCGTATTTTTCCCTTCACATTCAGCCATTCAATGCCCAAGGCCGAGGCGATGGCAAAAAAGGCTGCTCCGGCAAAAGGGGGAAGTCCATAATAGTAGGCAATGCCTATGCCGCCAAAACTGGCATGGGTGATGCCGCCACCCACAAACACCATGCGGCGGGTTACAATGTAGGTTCCCACAATGCCTGCCATGAACGAGGTAAAGAGCACTGCCCACAAGGCATTGATAATAAACTGGTAGGTGAATAGTTGTATGAGTTCGTCCATCATCAAGTGATTAGTCGTGTGTTTTTAAAATACGGTGCGGAATGGTGCCATGGGCTATGATCTCCACCGGGCAGTTGTACGATTTCAATATCTCCTGCGATATCTTGTTGGAGGGATGGTAGTGCAGCTTCCCGTTGACGCAGGCGATGGTTTTCACCACCGATGAAATGGTGCCCACATCGTGCGACACTAACAATATCGCCATTTTCTCATTTAACTCAGGCAGTAGTTTATACAGGTCGGTTTCAAAGTTTTTGTCCACATAAGTGCCCGGTTCGTCCAGTATTAATAATTTGGGATCGCCAATGATGGCGCGGCATAGGAACACCCTTTGCATCTGTCCGCCCGACAGCTCCCCGATGGGATGCCGCATATAACGATCCATGCCTGCAAATGCTAGAAGTTCATGCACTTGCATTCTTTCGCGCTTGCCTGGCCACAGCATCTTTTTTTTATCGCCTGTCAATCCCGACAGAACCACATCTTGCACCGTGATGGGGAATTGCTTGTCGAAGTTGTTGATCTGTGGTAGGTAACCTATGCGGATTTCCTGCTTGACCACCATCCCCTGCATAGGGCGGATGACGCCCAAGATGGTTTTTAAAATGGTGGACTTTCCGCCGCCATTGGGACCAATGATCCCGATGAAATCGCCGGCATGAATTTTCAGGTTGACATCCTTCACAACAGCTGTTTGCTCGTAACCTGCCCAAACATTTTGCAATTCAACCAAACAGTTGCTCATTGTACCTCTTTTATATAGTTGGCTATTTGTTGAAGTTCTTCCAACCAGGCTTCGCTTTCGGGGTTGATTTGGATGATGCGTGCCCCAATCTCTTCGGCAGCCGTTTTGGCATTGTTGACGTCGAAGTTTTGTTGTACAAACATG
>JAGPIS010000037.1 GCA_018054835.1 Breznakibacter sp.
ATTTTTCGCCGTCGTAGGTATGGAAGGATGCCACATTGGCTTGCAGGTAATCCGGTACTCCGTCGTTGTTGCCATCAAAATTGTTGTCGTTGCCATCAGTTCCTTTTTCTCGGGTATCAATGATGCCATCCTTATCCTCATCCAAATTATATCCGCCAGGGGTTAATGGTACCAGCAAGGCGCCTTGGGTGGTGCAAGTCAGTTCGTATGTCAACCGGTTTCCATGGCTTCGTATGATTTTTTTGATGGAATCGGTGCGGGCGTAAGCTGGATTTACTAGTATATTGTGGGGTTCTCGTCCTGTCCAACCTTCGTTTTCCTCAGCCCCGCTGCCCGGATTGTTGTGTTTTATGGTGTTGTTGAATCCCATCTCCACAATAATGGTGTCACCTATCGCCATATTGGCCACAACCTCTTGCGTGCCACTTTGGTTGATAACCACTTTGGTTAATGGTATGGGGGAGCCCAAAAAGTCTTCTATGGTGCCCCAAGTGAGGTACTCCCGTCCAAAACCATATTGGTACCAGGGGGCTTCCGAAATCCGGTTTAGAAATAGTACACCCATCCCTGTTGCCGTTCCTTCGCCTTCGCTAGTGATTGCAGCAGTTAGGCTTGCAGTGACACCAACTGGGTCGCCTTGTTGAAGCGCCCCGGTTGATTGCACCACAAAGGCTTTGCGCAAGTATCCGTAGCTTGAACCATATCCCCAAGTGGATCCGGGAGGATAGCATATCTGCCCCGAGCCGAATGGGTTTGGAATACAATATGAGGCAGTAGGGCCATTGTGGTTCCGTGATCCGCTGATACCCCAAATTGTGCGGCTTTCTGGATCTGCTATGATCCCGCCCCACGAAGCCATGTAACCGATGGGTGGATTCATGCATCCTAAAAAGAAATCGTACACAATGCCATGGTTGCCAGGGAAATGAAAGGGTGGGAAGGGGCCGCATATTAGGAGGGGATAGGATGGGTAACCCCACCACCGGTACCCTTTGGCCAAAAATAGACCGCTTGACTTTTCTTTTTCGCCCAACACGTAGGCTCCATAAGGACCCGGGTTGGTGACTCCTGCATTGGTGACTGTTCCATATTGCGATTGGATGGCGCCATAGGCATAATCGGGAACCGTCAATCTTTGAGCAGTCGAGAGATTGGGATGTAGTAATGCCCAAACACACAAAAGCAGTATAGGTTGTGTAAAGTTTTTCATTTTTTAGGTCTCCAATGAATTTCGTTTTTTTCAAATTTCCCGTTGTTGTTAATCCTCAGCGTTATATGCCAGGATGTTAGATCTTTTTGCTATAAAGATGGTTCTGTTGTTGTGATTAAGGGAGGTTGACACAGCCTGTGTTTTGGTTGTTGTTCCTGTACTTTGGCCATTGGGCTGAATTTTTGAGCCCTTTCCCCGAGGTTTGGAGGGCGTAAACGCGGCCACTCATATCGTTGATGTATAGCACACCATTCTTATCGATGACCGGCGACGACCAAATGATGGCAGTTGATACATTGTTGATGGAAGCCATGGTGCCATCATATGCGTTGATTGCATACAGCCGGCCAAACTCCTGTCCAAAATAGAGGATGCCATCGGCACCAATGGCTGGGGAGGAGTAAATGTCGAAATGGTTACTCGGGACATTATCGGGTAGGTTGGGTGGCTCGAAAATCCATTTTATGAGCCCTTCGGCCGATATGGCAAAAAGCGCCGATACGGGTTGTCCATTGGTGATGCCAAAGTAGATGGTTCCATCGTGATCGATGGATGGGGAACAGCGGATGGAACCTGTAAAACCAACTGTTTGGATGTTGAAGCTCCAAAGCATTTGCCCATTGGGTGATACGGCATAGATGATGCCGGGCTGCGTGGCTACGTATATGGTGCCATCGAAACCTATGGACGGCGAAGAAAAACAATGGTCGTTGACACCCAATGGCAGAGTCCACTTGATTGTGCCGTCCTCCGGGTTGAGAGCGGTTAAGGGCACATTGTGATAAGCAAAGTAAATGGTTCCATCATTCCCTATGGAAACGGCATTGCGAATGGCTTCCGGCCAGTCACTGGCATAAGTCCATTTGGGCGATCCATCCTGATGGATGGCATACAACCTATCGCCTCCCACATACACCGTGCCATCGGCACCAATGGCCGGAACAGAAAGTCCCACATCAATTCTCAATTTTGATGAGTTGATTTCGTATTTCCATAACACTTCTCCCTGTTGGGATACATGCCACAATTCATCACCGGTGATGTTGCCATTGGAGGGATCGCGGGTTTCCACCGTGAAAAATAGGGAGTGGTCGGTATGGACTACTGGGGCTGAGCGGAATTCGTTGGATTCCAAGGGCAGGCGCCAAATCTCTTGGCCGGTAGTGGTATTCAACGCAACAAAAAAATGGTTGCCCGGCAGCGGGCTTAATGGCGTGGAGGTGCCAAGGTAAAGCGTTTTTTCATCGTGGCTGAGAGCCGGTGAACCATAATAGACTGCGGCAGGTAGCTGCACGCTCCATTTCACGGGTAACCCCGATTCCTCTTTGGTTTCTTTGTCGTTCTTGCACCCGAAAATGATGAAAAATGATAGGAGCACCGTCAGGAAAAAACGGGCGGTTGCCAATTTTACCTGGTTGTCATCGTTGTTGTCGGTCGTGTGGCAGCAAGGGATGATCTCGTCTGAATCGTACCCGTACAGCATCTCTTGGTTTGTTGAAAATGGCTGTATAAGATAGGCTATTTTTGATGCGAAAGCAAATAAAGTAAGGGCATTCCTTATAAAATAATGGTTGTGTTGTCGAGCCGCCCTTGTAGATGATTTCTAATTTAAACAGGTATTATTTCCATTCGTTCCCGTTTATTTAAAACTAAAAATCAACGGGAAAATAAACGTCACCACAAAGGCCCAAATGGCGTAGATAGGGATGAAGGCTGCAATGCTTATCCCCACAGAGTCAATCATGTTGCGGTTGCGGATGGTGTTGAATAGATGGCGTGTGGTGATGATTAGATTGGTCAATATCAATAGGTTGCTGCCCAGAATGGCCGTGCGGTTGGGGGTGAATCCCCATTCAGCTATCCGGAAGAGGATGGCCGAGAGGGCAATGCCGTTGATGAGGATGGTGACGGTGGATAATGCCAACAGCAGGTACGATTCCGATTTCTTGCCTGATGAGCCGGTTTGCTCGATTGAGGAAAAAAGGATTAATGCCATGACTCCAATGAGCAATAGGTTGAACAGCAGCAGAAAATCACGGTCGTTGTAAGGGTCTTTGCCCACTTGCACCACCACAACCAGATAGACTACCAGGGTGATCAGTACCAAGGGGGTGAATATTTTGGCGATGATGGGTGAGACGTGGTTCACCAACTGGGGATTGGATTGTACCAGGAAAGTGGCCAACAATGGCGATGCTGCTAGACCCCAAACCACGATGTACTTGAAATACCAATTCTCGATGCTAACATCAATCAATGAGAACAACCCCAATGTGATGCCGGTCATCAGTCCTCCTGCAATCAGGATGATGGTGGTCATCACCACTAGATTGCCATTGTATCGTAAAAAATCCAAACGTGTAAGGGGATTCTTGAAATCATTGCCGGTAAATGAGAACCCGAGTACAGCCCACAACAAAAGCGGTAGGTGGATGCAGGCCAAAATAAGGGTGTCACTCTGCTTGTTATCGGGGAGCAGGTTGATGTAGATGGCCGATATGGCAACGATGGTCAGACTGATGGTCAAATTTTTTCGAGTGCTTTTTTGTTTCCACCAAAAATAGATGGTTAGCAATGGGAAGACAATAAAAGCTATGTTCCGGGGAAAGAAGAAATCCTCGTCAATGGAGAATATTTCGGGAAACTTGGCTACTATTCCTGCGATTAGAGACGCGAGAATGATGTATTTCAAATCATTTTTTGCACCCCACGAAATCTCGTCATTTTCGTAGTTCAACCGCTCAAACCACACGCGGGCTGTGGCGTTGTCCTGCAAACTGTTGTACAGTAGGTTGAACTCCCGCTTGAAAGCTTGTTTGTTGGAGCGGTAGAGCTTCTCCAATTGGCGCGGCTCATTGATGTTGGCTATGATCTCTTCTCTCATTTTTTATATCTGGATATTATAAACCCCTTTGATCGCAATCAAATCCCCGGTTAAATTACTTTTTATTTCGGTAAATCCATTCTGTTCGCGGCCTATTTGTACCTCCACCTTGTTGAACAGGTATTGTTCCTGATTTTTTTTGTTGAGGGTCAGTATGTAATAGCCCTCCTCTGTTTTGAGGATGGCTTCGGAGGGGACAACTATTACTGTGTCGATGGCAGTGATGATTTCTGATTCCAACAGCTGGTTGGCAATCAGGTTGTTTTCGACGTCGTTGGTGATGGGGGCATGGCATTGGACTGTTTTGGTCTCGTGGTCGATGGCAACCCCAATGGAGCCAAGCGTGGCAACGAAAGTTTTGTCGGTGCCAACCGGCTGGCAGCGGACGGTTTGCCCCACTTCCAAATGGCTGATCTCTTTTGAGAATACAGAAAGGATCACTTCAAACTTTGATGGATCTACTATTTCAAGGCACTCCGTGTGCTGTGTGACGTAGGCGCCAAGGGTGGCATTTAGGTTGATGATGCGGCCACCAATGGGGGCTTTGATGGCGTAGGAGGACTGGAACTCGCCATCTACAATTCTCTCGATGGGTAGCCCTAATGCTTCTACCTTTAATTTCAGACTGTTGTATTTGGCTTTTGATACGACAAACTCATTTCTTGCCGTTGCGAAATCTTTTTCCGAAGTCACTTTTTCGTTGTATAAGAGCTCAAGGCGTTCGTACTCATTCTTCAACCTTTTATAATTGGCCGATGCCTCTGCAAACTCCCTCTGGAGGTCGATGACCTCATTACCCGATATTTTCAACAGAATTTTGCCTTTTTCTACTACTTGCCCGTTTTGGCAATCTATTTTTGCGATGGTTCCAGGAGTAGTGGCGTTCAGCTTCACCAATCCATTGGGTAGTGGGGCAATATGGCCATTGCATTTGATGGTGTTTTCAAATGGACGTGTGGTTGCTCTTCCCAGCTCCATGGAGTCGGTGGCAAATTGTTGGTTGGTGATGGCAATCAAGCCCGACTCCACCGTTGCGGCTGTTTGTGTTTTTTTGCAAGCTAATACAAGGGTGGCTATGGCAGCGCAGTATAGGAAATATTGGAAGGTCTTCATGGTCTGTTATTTTGAGAGGTGGTTTAGTTCGATGGTTATTTGGTTGTACTCCAGTAGGTTGTTGAGGTAGTCCAGCTCAATCTGAAGGGCGGTTTCGGTGCTGGTGGCCAGTCTGAAGAAATCAATCTCCCCCTTTTGATAGCTGAGCTTCGCCGTCCTCATAATTTCATGGTAGAGTTGGCTGCCATAGTCGTAATACTCGGCAAGCAGGTTTTTTAGTTTCTGATGGGCATTCTCCAGTTCTTGCTTTTTTACTTTGAGGAGGTCGAGCTCATGCTCGGAGTTTATTTTCAAGGCTTCTAAAGTCATTTTTGAGGCTTTTATTTTTGAATTTTGGGCGAAAAACAACAGGGGTATCGAAACGCTGGCTTCAAACCCATGGTAGTTTTTGGCATTTTCGTACCGGTTGGTTCCAATAAAATAATTGAGCGAGATATCGGGCAGCAGTTTGTTTCGTTCAATGCCGATGTTGGCATCCGCCAGCAATGCGTTGGTTTTTAGCCACGTGGCCGATGAAGTGGAGTCGATGGATCTTTCGCGGTAGTTTAGCATAGGGATTTCTTCTGCCACCACAAAGGCACTGTCGTGGTTCATGATGGTCTTTAGCCTGGATAGGGTGTTGCCCAGCTGTCCTTTCACTTCGTTGAGCTGGTTGCTCACTTGTTGTTGCTTGGCTCTTATGTTGAGCAGGTCGAGGTTGTTGATTTCGCCATTGCTGTTTCTCAGGCTGGCGCCATGAAGAATGTTCCGGTACAGGGTGTCGATACTGGAATAAATAGCCAGTTTTCGGTTGAGGATTTGCAACTCAATGTATTTGGCAGACACTGCTTTGACAACCTCTTCCGTTTTTATCCTCAGTTGCACTTCGGCCAGGGTGTGCTCTATTTTTCGTGATTTCCATTCGGCATTGTAAAGGGTAGGGAAACTGAAACTTTGCTTGATGCCCCATACTTTCAACGGATGGTTGTTTTCGGCAATGTTGTTTTGGTCGCTACCATAGCTGATCTCGGTCTTGTCGAAAGCAAAGGCTGAAGCCACCAAGGATTTCTGTTTGTTGGCTTCAATGGTGAAGGCTTTGATCTCTTTGTTGTTTTGGAGAGCCATCTCAATGGCTTCATCCATCTTCAGCTCCGGCGTTTGCGCCGTCAAATTTTGTGTTGTAAAGATCAGGATCAGTAAGGGCAGGCATTGTTTGGCTCGGACGAATCTGAGCGGAAAGAACTTCACGCCAACCACATTGTAGAATATCTCAAATAGCAATGGTAAGGCAATCATGGTGAGCATGGTGGAGGTTACCAGTCCGCCAATCACCACCGTAGCCAGGGGCCTTTGCACTTCGGCACCTGCTCCAGTGGAGATGGCCATGGGTAAAAAGCCCATGGCGGTTGAGCTGGCTGTGAGCAATACCGGGCGGAGCCTGCTTTTGGTTCCTTGGATGATCAACTCGCGTATGCAGAGGGTGCCATTGTGCTTAAGTTCTTTGAAGTGTTCTATCAGGACAATCCCATTGAGCACGGCAACGCCAAACAGCGCTATGAAGCCGATTCCGGCCGAGATGCTGAATGGCATATCTCTGATCCATAGTAGGATGACTCCACCGACGGTCGCCAGGGGGATGGCTGTGAAAATCATGATGGCATCCTTTAACGATTTGAAGGCGAAGTGTAAGAAGATGAATATCAGCAACAGGGCAATGGGAACGGCCAGCATTAGTCGGTTGGTGGCATTTTGTAAGTTTTCGAACTGGCCGCCATATTCGATATAGCTCCCGGGTTTCAGCTTGATGTTTTGGTCGATGGTTGACTGTATGTCCTCCACAACCGATTGTAGATCCCTGTTGCGCACATTGACGCTCACCACCACCATCCGGTGCGTGTTTTCGCGCGATATTTTTGCAGGACCTTCGGTGTATTCGATGTTGGCTAACTCCGACAAGGGTATCTGGTGACCATCGGAAATAGGAACCAGTAATTGTCTGATGTTCTTGATGTCGGTTCGGTGGTTCTGGTCGAACCGCACCACCAGGTCGAACCGTTTTTCGCCTTCAAAAACCACCCCGGCCATTTCTCCGCCAAAAGCTTTGGACACATAGTCGTTCAGGGTTTCGATCGTCACACCGTACATGGCAATTTTATTGCGGAGGTAATCAATTTTGATTTGAGGAAGACCTTCTGTTTTTTCCTGAATGACGTCGCTGGCGCCAGGGATTTTCTCTATCAATTGTTTGATTTCACTGGCTTTTTGGTTGAGGTAGCTCATGTCGTCCGAAAAAATCTTCACGGCGATGTCGGCCCTCACACCGGTGATCAGCTCGTTGAAGCGCATCTCTATGGGCTGGGTGAACTCATACTCAATGCCGGGAATGGCCGAAAGGGTCTCTTTGAACCTGTCGGCCAACTCTTCCTTGTTTTTGGCGTTGACCCATGTGCTGCGTGGTTTGAGCTTGATGATCATGTCGATCTCTTCCATCGACATTGGGTCCGTGGGAACTTCAGCCGCGCCTATGCGGCAAACTATTTTTTCAACCTCCGGATAGTTTTTCATCAGCAACTGCTCCATCTGGGTGGTTATCTCAATGGTTTTGGTGAGCGACGTACCGGTTTTCAAAACCGGTTGAATCACAAAGTCACCCTCGTCCAAGGTGGGCACAAATTCGCCCCCTATTTTGGTGAAGAGGAACCCCGTGAGGAGGAGTGAAGCTAATGCTGCGCCCAAAACAGCCCTTTTGTGGGCACAAGACCATTCAATGACTGGGGAGTACGATTTTAATGCCATTTTCATGATCCAGTCGGCAATGGTTTTTTTGTCCGATTTTGTTGGCTTGAGGAATAAGGAGGCGGCAGCCGGTACCCAGGTCAGTCCTGTGATCATGGCGCCCAGTATGGCAAAACAGAATGAGAGAGCCATTGGCTTGAACATCTTGCCCTCCACGCCGGTCAATGCCAGGATGGGAATAAATACAACCAGGATGATGATCTGTCCGAAGATGGCCGATTTCATCATCTTTGACGCACCCTCAATGGCAATGGTGTCCATTAGCTGGTGTCGGTCGTCGGGGTTGATTTTAGCAATTTCCTCCTTCCGGGATATGATGCGGAGGAAGATGAATTCAACAATGATCACGGCGCCGTCGATGATGATTCCAAAGTCGAGAGCTCCCAAGCTCATCAGGTTGGCATCAATGCCAAAAATATACATCATGGCGATGGTGAAGAGCAAGGCGAGGGGGATGATGGAGGTGATGATTAGTGTTGAGCGCCAGTCGCCCAGTAATAGGATCACCGTGAGCATCACAATGAGCGCGCCCAGCAGCAGGTTCTCAACTACGGTGAAGGTGGTTTTGCCCACCAGTTCGCTGCGATCCACAATGGGGTTGATGAAAATGCCCTCGGGCAGGTTTTTTTGGATTTCGGCCACCCTTTCCTTCACCTCCTTGATCACCTCCTTGGAGTTGGCGTCTTTCAGCATCATCACTTGCCCCAGAATGGTTTCCCCTTTGCCGTCGGAGGTGATGGCACCATAGCGGTTGGCATGGCTGGTTTTAACGGTGGCAATGTCTTTTATTAGGATGGGGATTCCCTGGATGGTTTTAACCACAATTAGTCCTATGTCCTCGATGGATTTCACCTGGCCATCGGCTCGTATGAAATAACTTTGGTTGGTTTTTTCGATGTAGCTTCCCCCGGAGATGCTGTTGTTGGCCTCCAAAGCATCGAACACCTCCATCAAGGTGATCCCCATTGACTGGAGGTGCACCGGGTTGATGGACACTTCGTACTGTTTCAGGTACCCGCCCCAGCTGTTGATTTCCACCACACCCTTAATGCCCGACAGCCTGCGCTTGATCACCCAATCCTGGAGCGTCCTCAAGTCTGTGGCCGTGTATCTGTTTTCGTACCCCTCTTTGGTGTCCAAAGTATATTGGTATATTTCGCCCAAGCCCGTGGTGATGGGGCCCATTTCGGGCTCACCAAAACCTTCGGGTATTTTGGCCGCGGCACTCTTGATCTTTTCTGCAATCAGCTGGCGTGGCAGGTAGGTGCCGATTTCGTCGTTGAAAACGATGGTCACCAAAGAAATGCCAAACTTGGAAACCGACCGGATCTCTTCCACTCCGGGGAGATTGGCCATCTCCATCTCGATGGGGGCAGTAATGTATTGCTCCATCTCCTGGGTTGATAGGTTGCCCGAAGTGGTGATCACCTGCACTTGGTTGTTGGTGATGTCGGGAACTGCTCCTACCGGTATCCTAAAGGTGGCGTATAAGCCGTAGGCAGCAATGGTTAAGGTAAAAAGAACGACAATTAGTTTGTTTTGAATGCTGAAGCGGACTATTTTCTCTAGCATGGCGTTGGGTTTAGGTCAATCGTTGGTGCAATCACTGGTGCTTTGGGAGTTGCCCAATAGGTGCCAGATGCTTGGTCTGCTTAATTGTTTGAGAACAAGCATTATAAAAATAATCATTTTTAGTTTGAAATAGTGTTTTTAGCGCAGTTTTTTTACAGATCCAATCCATGCTGGTTGGCCCCAGGCTGGATCCCCGAGTTTAGCCTCTTACGAAAACTATAAAATGGATATTCTGAAATCAGGCAATAAGGCCGATGAACCAACCTCAGCTGCATATGTTCCTGTCGAAGATGTATTGAAAACAATGTATCAGGCTGCCGTAAACGATAAAATACAACTCGAAAAACATCGAGCCAATAGAACCATTATTTTAAATGGATTTTTGGTGTTAATCTGCATCCTTTTATTTGTCACTCATTGGCGATGGATGAATAAGTTAATTCTATAATAATTTCATCACTTCGGGGTTGAAATCTCAACTCTTAATTCGCATTAGTAGCTCATTTTTCCAATTCAAGGAGTATGAGGATGCTCTCTTTGACTTTTTTGATAAGTTCATTGGGGAGAGCGCCTATTCTTTTTGTTAGTCGGACATTATCGATGGCTCTTATTTGGTCGATCATTATGTCACAAGTTTGGTGAAGATTGGCAACCCCTTTTCCTATATGTACTCTTAGGATTTCTGAATCTTTTTGGATGTTGGTGGTGATAGGACAAACAATTGTTGAAGGATGGGGGATTTTATTGAGTAAGTTGGTTTGAATCACCAAAACCGGTCGTGTCTTTCCCGGTTCGGTTCCAATCTGGGGGTTTAAATCTGCAATCCAAATTTCAAATTGTTTAATCAACATAATCCATGCTTTCAAATTCTCTTAATACGGACATCGAATCCTCTTTTACCAACTCAGATTCCATTTGTAGCCTTTTTTCCATATATTGTTTCCGCTGGAGCTTGTTGTAATATTCAATGGCTTCGTTGATGTAACGGTTTCGTGGTTTTTTTATGCGAGCCAGTATCTTTTCTGTTTCGCTGAAAATGGCGTCGTCAATTTTTAGGGATACTGTTTTCATAGTTTATCTGTATGCTACAAAGGTATATCCTTTTGATGTGTTAGTCAAGGTTTTTACCATCAAAAAAGGCACTGCTTTTTGCAGTGCCCTTGGATGTTTATTGATTCTTCCCTGTTTATTTGTTACTACATCATGTCTCCTGGTGGCGGGGGCGGCATGCTCCCTTCAGCGGGTCTGAAACCTGCTGGAGGCGGTCCCATGGGACGGTCGATGTCCCGGTTGGTTTTGGGCTGATTTCCCTTTTTCTTCAAGTTGAAGGTGAAGGTCAACATACAATAGCGGCTCAGCACCTCCGTGTTCGTGGTGGAAACGTATGATTCTGTGATGGAACGGCTAATGCTGCTGTTGCTGTTCAATATGTCGTAAACCTTCAGCTTTAGCTCGGCTCGGTTGTCGCGCAGGAATTTCACACCCAATGAGGTATTCCACTGTGCGTAGTTTTGATCCAAACCTTCGCCCAGCCCTTTGTAGTAGATCTGTTTCAAAGAGTTGTTGAACACCAGCCTGCGCCAAAATGTGTAGTTCAAATCCAATTGCACGGTATGGTTGTAATAGTTGTAGTTGCTGGCTGTTGCTGCCGAACTCTTCAGAATGTTGTAACCCGGGTTGTACGATGCGGTGAAGTCGATGTTCTGGTTGATGTTGCTGCCCACCACAATGCCGCTGTTGATGGTGTAGGTGTCGGTATTGTTTTTCACATGGTTGTACATGCCCGGTTTGTTCTGGTAGTTCAATCCCAGGTTGATGTTGATGTTGCTTTTGATGGCTTTGATGGGGAACCCATAGGTGCTGAAGGCATTCAGACTGAAATAGCCATCCAAGTTCACCGGTTGGTCAAGCTGGGTTCCGGCAGGCAGCAGGATGTTGTTGGCAATCAACGAGTCTTTTCTTGCAATGGTGCTTGCGGTGGCAATGTAATCAGTTGTGGTGGTGATGGCTGCCATAGCAAAGAATGAGCGCGAGGTCTCCGGATTGGTGGTTGCAAAATGGAACATTAAATTTTGGGTGTATTGTTGATTCAGATCGGGGTTGCCCATGCTGTAATACCGGTTATTGCTAATGTTCACCGTGTTTTGGAGCTGCGACACCGATGGAGCACTGGTGTTGGTGCGGTAATGCAGCCGGAAACTGGTGGTTTTGTCTTTTTTATAGCTCAGCATCAACGATGGCAATGCGTTCTCGAAGCTTTTGCGGGTGGTGGCTTCCTGTGGAAAAATTTGATCCCCTGAGAGTGTGGCATATTGGTAGTTGAGGCCGGCAATCATGTTGAAGCGCCCTTTGTTGTAGTTGTAGCCGAATCCGGCCTTCTGCTGGTTGTATTCCGATTCGGTGGTGTTGCTCAGCGACCCTACCGGGTAGTTGGCGCGGTAGTCGTCGTAGCTCTTGTCGTAAACGGTTTTGTTGCCTTCGCTAAAGGTGAAGGAGGGGCTGTAGTTGATCATTACGGCACTGTTGACGCCTAGAGGTTCCGTGAAAACCACTTCGGTATTGATGCCCAGGTTTTTGCTGTTGTTGTCGGCCAGTTGGTTGGTGATCAAATCATTGTCATGGTTGTTGATGGCCTCGCTCAACGAGTAGGTGGTGGTTTCACCGTTCGAAAAGGTACTCGAGGTTCCTGCCCGTAACGAGATGGTGCGCCTGTGTTTCATAAATTTGTGGCGGAACATGATGTCGCCGTTCAAAGAATAACCTTCGTTGTTGCTCACTACGTCGTTGGTGGTGGTGAGCTGCTGGATGGCATTCACAAATTCATCGCTCGTTGTAAGGCTGCTGTTGTCGTTTTTCTGCCAGCTGATGCGGGGTGTGAACAGGATGCTGTTCAAACTGTCGATCTGGTAGGTGAGCCGCATGTTGAACCGGTGGTTGTAGTTTTTTGTCGATGAGGTGC
>JAGPIS010000190.1 GCA_018054835.1 Breznakibacter sp.
GTTTTATATATTTACACAACAAATATAAGCAATTTAATTACTGCACATAATCAATTACTTATAAAAATATATAAAAAACATAACGTCATACAGATAATTTTTTCATACTGTTTTGATATGCTTTAAAAACATAGTAAAAAAGATTTGAGTGACGGCAATAAAACAGCAATATTTATCAGAGAAATCGGTGGAGTAAATCTGGTTCATCTTGGTAAGATCCGAGTACAAGACAGCACATTCAACACCTACGGCGTTGAGGAATGCTTTCTAAAATATAACCCCCGGTTGCACAGGCGGTTATTCACATTAAAGTCCTTCGGACTTGGCTTAAAATGAAAGATATCGCCGCTACGCGGCTTTATTACATAAAGGAGCCTTTCTGCTATAAAGATGGCACCGCTACGCGGTTGCCCCCCTCCCACCCCTCTCTGCTAGATGAAATTCCAAAACTCAGAACCCAAAACTCCTGACTCTGGTTACTGCTCACTGATTAGAATGCCTCGCGAATGGTAAAGAAGATGGCATGGTCGCCACGGTTGGTGACACCGAAATCAAGTCGTATATTTAGAGCCTCCTTAGGTAAAGCCCTAAAGCGCAAACCGGCACCGGTCATTACATGCATTTTTTCAAAAGCGCAAGAGTCGAAACGGTTGAACACATTGCCCACACCGGCAAAGACGACAGCCCCAAGGCGCCACCACAGGTATCGGCGGTATTCGGCCTGCGCAAGCCAGGCATGACGGCTCAGGTATTTATAAGGATGCCCGATTCCGCGCAACAAGCGCTTACCTCCGGCGGTGGACAACTTATAAAATGGCACATCACCATAAACCGAATTGAAATAACCCTGAAGAGCCAGCACCTGTTCACTCCCTTTAATGGCTATAAAACGCCGCACATCGAGCATGGTATTGCCAAAACGGTACTCACTACCCACAAAAGCGCCATAAGTAAGATGGGAGGCCGCCACATACCATCCTGCTGAAGGATAAACCACATCGTTGCGGCTATCGAACCGAACAACCGGACCGATACCATTACTCCAACCTCCACCGGATCCCTCCACCGAACCATCGAGCTGAGCCATAGGATTGCGTTCGGGATTGCGGATGTTTTCGAACTGGTGATAATTCACATCATACTGAAGCCCCACGAAGAAACGGTCGGTGATGCCCCGCAACACATCACCACCAAGGGTATATTTATAGGAGTCGAACGAGGCATTGTCGTTCAGCTTATCGCCATTCCCCAGCCCGTAAAAAGTGTCGGGCAAAAAAAGAAACTGGGCTTTTGAATTGATGCACCAGTTATGCCGCGTAAACAGGATCACATCCATCTCCACCTCATACATCCCTTTGGTGGAAAAGAGGAATGAAGGGGCAATGGTGGATGGGCGATGGAAGCCATTGTCATTTTGCTTTCGGGAGTTGAAACGCAAAACCGGTGTCACCCCAATTTCGAAGCCGGTGCGATCAGAATAACCAAACATGGGATAGGCAGCCAGGGTATAGCGAGGCGTTTCATAAGCCATTAGGTTCAACATGCGCTCGGCCAGGGCCACGCTTTTATCAACGATTCCGGTACAGGTTGAATCCGATGGTACTGAAGCCAATGATGAGGGGACACAATAAAAAAGACCGAAGCAACAACATAGAACAAAAAAAACACACTTCATCATCAACATTTTACCATTAAGAGCAATTCAACCAACAACTTCTATTTTTTACGCTTAGATTCAAGACAAAGAACCTTCAATATTTGAGCCATTTTTTCAAAATAGTGTAAAGATAATTTTTTCCGCAAAAACGCCACTCAATAATCGAAACAAAGCTCTTGTAACAGCGGCATAACTTTTGTAATATTGCACCCTAACCAGCCCATAACCACCATTACATAACAAAATGATATTAAACCTAAGGTTTCTCTCGGGCGAAAAAGACGATTTCATCCTAGACATGCAAATCGACAGCCATGCCTCATTTGAACAGCTGCACAAGGCCATTCAACAACAACTGGATTATGATGCATCGCAGATGGCATCCTTCTTTGTGACCGATCACGAATGGAACAAAGAGACGGAGATCACGCTGGTGGATATGGCCATCGACGCGAACACCCCCACCATCACCATGGAGCATGCGATTATTGAGGACTACATACAGGATGCCCATCAGCGCTTTTTATATGTGTACGATTTCTTTTCGGAACGCTGCCTGTTTGTGGAGATCATGAACATGACCGATGGCACACTTGCAGAGCCCCTTTGCATCCTGTGCAACGGAGAAATTCCCACACAAATCGAGATGGATCAAAGCTTTGATCAAGCCGAAGAGTTTTCTGACTTTGATGAGGAAGAGTTGTATGATGAAATGGATGAATTCGACGACTTTGCCGACGATAACGATTTTAGCACCGAGAGTTTTGACGACGACTACCAATACTAATCGCCATGGGCGCCCAACCCTGGTGGTGGTGACCGGCCCAACCGGAATCGGCAAAACCGACCTGAGCATCCGTCTGGCCAAAGCGCTCAACACGGTGATTATTTCGTCGGACAGTCGCCAAATTTACCGGGAGATAAAAATAGGCACGGCAGCCCCCTCCCCCGAGCAATTGGCTGCCGTACCTCATTACATGATCGGGTCGCACAGCGTCCACGACTACTATAACGCTTACGAATACGAGCAGGATGCGTTGAAACTGCTCGCAAGCATCTTTGAAGAAAAGGAGACTGCCCTACTGGTGGGGGGATCGATGATGTACATCGACGCCCTCTGCAATGGGATTGACGACCTGCCAACCATCAGCCAGGAGGTACGCTCACTGGTGATGGATCTTTACCACTCCAAAGGACTTGAATTCCTTCAGGAAGAACTATTGAAGCTTGATCCGATTTTTTACGGGGAGATAGACTTAAAAAACCCCAAGCGGGTGATCCATGCCATCGAAGTGTGTTACATGACCGGAGGGCCATACAGCGCCCTGCGCACCCAAACCGTGCGCGAACGCCCTTTCAACATCCTACGCATAGCCCTCGACATGGATCGCGACCAATTGTACCAGCGCATCAACCAACGCGTGGAGGCGATGATGGCGGAAGGGCTTGAAGCGGAAGCCAGGGCGTTTTACCCGCTTCGACATTTAAATGCGTTGAACACCGTAGGTTACAAGGAACTTTTCAGCCATTTCGATGGCGAATTAACCTTACCCGAAGCCGTTGATCTCATCAAGCGAAACTCGCGGCGATATGCCAAGCGGCAGCTCACTTGGTTCAGGCGCGATAACAGTTACAACTGGTTCCAGCCCAACCAACAGGAGGAAATCATCCAATTTGTACAGGAAAACACAAGTGCCCCGGTCATTTAATACTTCAACACTGCGAACAAACACAAACCTGGTCTTCTATTTTTGTGCCACTGAAATGGTATGGAATGTTTCGCCATTCCAAGGCGCACCATCAAAGGCGCCAAAGAAACCAACTTGACGAAACCTGCTGCTCAACTCAGTTTCCAGAAACGCTTTTTCGCAGGGCAGCAGCAGGGTGCTATCCCTCAACACCTCTCCACTTTTGAGATCCGCCAAACTGGTGATAAACCTTACATGGCCAGAGTTGGGATACTCATAGAACCTTTCAAAAGTGTGGCGTTGCGTATTGATCACTGGCAACGAAGCAGGCTTGCGAGCCATGATGTTGTCGTAATTCACCATCTGCACAACCAATTGGCCGCCAGG
>JAGPIS010000038.1 GCA_018054835.1 Breznakibacter sp.
GGCCAATATCCGCTTGGCCGTGGCTTTGTTGAAAAAGCGGATCACCGCAGATGCAAAGCAGGAAGGGTACCTTCAGGTGATACAAAAGGAGCATCACAAGCTGCAAAACCACGTTGAGGAAATTTTGCAAGTCTCCTCGCTGGGCTGTTTGCCATCCGGGCGTGAGGTTGTCGATCTGCTATCCCTCACCCGTGATGTGTTCGAAAACTACCAGCCTGGGTTAGTTGAATTGAATGGCCGCTTGGATCTTCATTGTCAGGATGGTGATTATTGTGTGATGGGCAACCACAAGCAGTTCGAAATTGTGTGGAATAATTTGATTGATAATGCCATCAAGTATTCCAATCAATCCCCTGAAATCGATTTGCGGTTGTACAAAAATAAGGGTAAGATTTGTTTCAGTGTCGAAGATAAAGGCATTGGTATTGAAAAGGAGGAGCTCCAGCATATTTTCCAACAATACTACCGCATCGGATCAGGTGATGTGCACAATGTGAAGGGGTTTGGTTTGGGGTTGTTCTATGTGAGACAAATTTTGGATATGCATAATGGAAAGGTATCGGTGGAGAGTATTCCCGGCAAAGGTAGCCGGTTTACCATCGTGTTTGATGAGGAGGGGTGTTATGAGCAATAAGAGGCGGTTACTTTTAGTGGAGGATGATTCCAGCATGGGGTTCCTTCTGGTTGATTTTCTCGAGAATTGTGGATTCGACATTTCACTGGCTGTTGATGGACAGAAAGGGTTGGACTTGTTCCGTTCGGTCAATTTCGATTTATGCATTTTGGATGTGATGTTGCCCGGGATCGATGGTTTTGCCTTGGCTTCCGCCATCCGACGCATTGATCCGGCCATCCCTTTCATCTTCCTGTCGGCAAGGAGCATGAAGCCCGATAAGATGAAAGGATTTGCCCTGGGAGCCGATGATTATGTCACTAAACCTTTTGACGAGGAGGAGCTGCTCTGCCGCATCCAGGCCATCTTGAACCGTACCCAAATATCCGTAGTGGAGCCGCAGTCACAAGTGGCCAAATTTGGAAATTATGCTTTTAATTGGGATAATCAAGTGCTGTTGTACCAAGGAGCCCAAGAGCGTCGATTGACCAAGAAGGAGAGCGACGTTTTAAAAATGCTCTGCCTGAATCGGAACAAACTATTGAAGCGGGAAGATATTCTAATTGCCTTGTGGGGCGAGAATGATTATTTCCATGGGAGGAGTTTGGATGTTTTTATTGCCCGCCTGCGTAAATATCTCAAAAAAGATGATTCCATTGGCATTGAAAATGTTCCCGGGGTGGGTTTTATTTTCAATGTTCAGTGATCAATCGTGCAGGAGTGTGGGGAAAAGAAGAACTGCATCCTCCCAATTTCAGCATTCCCAAAAACTTAAACTTAACCTAAACCTAACCCAGATGAATCCAAACAGGAAATGCCAGTCTCGTGATTGTTGAATGCAGTTCTTTTTGTATGTTATGCCTGAAAGTTTTTAAATCCGGTTGTGAATTTCAATACCCGCGGTTGCACCAGCCTGTGGAAATCAGCATAGGTCATTTGTATCAGTTCGGTGTGCGAGCAGGCGTTGAAGGCAATTAATGTGTCGTGCGTCAAGGGCTCGGCAATGTAAACATCAATATTGTAGAGGTTCCCAAATGGTGGCATGGCGCCAACTTCGCAATCTTTAAACAGATCCTTGAATTCATGTTCGGTGGCCAGCCTGATTTCGTTAAAGCCCAAATTACGTTTCAGTTGGTTTAAATCCACATTGGAGGACGCAGGCACTACGGCCATGACGAATTTTCCATCGGCTTTTAAAATGACGCTTTTTGCCAAATCATAGCCTGATACATGAGCCGACGCAGCTGTCCTCTGTGAGGTATAAGCCAATCCGTGTATGATGCGCTTGTAGTCGACTTTGTTGCTGGAGAGATATTCTTCGAGTCTGGATAGTGGCATGATCGTGTTTTTTTAAGTTGGAGAAACAAACTGTCACGAATAATGAGCCTTAATCATGTTGATTACAGAACCAATTCCTTATCGAAATTTACAACCTTTTTTTATAGAAGTAAATAGTTTGTCTTTGAAATTATAAGGGAAATGAATAATTGGCTTTTTTTTCCAGAAACTCACTGCCGGGGGGCGATCAAGTTGAGAGGCAATCAGGTAGTTAGGAGAAGTCCCCTTTGGTGAAACGAAGTTCGGCGGAGCCAATATAGGGGTGTTCAATGGTGAAAAAATGATATTCGCCTTGTGGAATAAAAAAAGGCGCCTTTCGGCGCCCTTGTGTTTTTAAAATGGTTTGAATCCAATAATTTCCCGAACCTCCTTGAGTGTATGGGCGGCACTGGCATGTGCTTTTTCTTTACCCATGTTGACCACTTTGCGCAAATAGGCTTCATCGGCCTTGATGGCTTCTATCTTTTCGCGGATGGGCGAAGTGAATTGGATGATGTCTTCGGCCAATTGTTTTTTCAGATCCCCATAACGGATTTCGCAACTGTTGTATTTGTCCACGAAGTATTGTACCGTATCGGGTGTGGAAACCACTTCCAGCAGGGTGATCAGGTTGCGGATGGGTTCGCTCAGTGGGGTGTTGGGCTCCGTTGGGCCGGCATCGGTAACGGCACGCATCACTTTTTTGCGTATTTCGGTAGGCGTGTCGATTAGGTAAATGCCATTGCCATCCGATTTTCCCATCTTGCCACTACCGTCCAATCCGGGAATTTTTACCAGCGCTTCCCCATAGTTGAAGGAATCGGGAATGGGGAAATAGTCGAGGTTATACATGCGGTTGAACCGGGCTGCGAAGTTGCGGGTCATCTCCAGGTTTTGTTCCTGGTCTTTGCCCACCGGTACTTTTTTTGCCTTGTGAATGATGATGTCGGCTGCCATTAAAACGGGGTAGGTGAGCAGGCCGGCGTTGATGTTGTCGGGTTGCTGCCTGGCTTTGTCCTTGAAGGATGTTGTGCGCGACAACTCCCCCAGGTAGGCATTCATATTCATCAAAAGGGTCAATTCAGCCACCTCGGGCAGGTCGCTTTGGATGTAGATGGTGGCCTGCTCCGGATCCAATCCCGAAGCTAGGTATTCGGCCAAAACCTGGCGAACATTGCCATGCAGGTCCTGGGGCGTGGGATGTGTCGTCAGAGAATGATAATCGGCAATAAAAAAGTAGCAATTGAACTCCTGCTGCATCCTAAGAAAGTTTTTTACAGCACCAAAGTAATTGCCAAGGTGTAGGTTTCCGGTTGGACGGATTCCGCTTACCACTGTTTCCATATCGTATGATTCTAATATATTTCGAATAAGAATCACAAAAATGGGATTTTTTTGTGTAATTGATCCATTATTTCTGATAATAAATCATTGGATCAGCGCCATCCCTTTGATGGTGAGATACCCCCAGATGCTGTAACGAACCAATTTGCCTATAAGCATGCCTATTGAAACATGCAGGAAGGGCGCTTTAACCAAGCCCAAAACAACGGCTATCAAGTCGCCAACAGCGGGCAACCAGGCCAACAAAGCTATCCAGGTCTCTTTGCCGTGGATGCGTTGTTTGAATTTTTCTGTTTTATGATGGGGGATTCTCAAGTATTTCTCAATCCACTCAATCTTACCCAGATACCCTATGTAATAGGAGGTCAAACCGCCCAACCAATTGCCCAAGGTGGCCACCAAAAGGCTGGTGATGGGATCGTAACCGGCTATGATGGTGCCTGTTAGTATGGCCTCGGAGCTGAATGGGACAATGGTTGCTGCCAGAAAACTGGCAATAAATAGTGCCGGATAACCCATGTCCACCAATCCTTCCATCGCTTTTTTTGGTAAAAATATACTTTTGATTTCATTTTAAGTGCCGTCTAAGCTATTTAAATGGAACATTGTCGTATTCTCTTTTTTGACCCTATACCCACTACAGGGGACTTTTTGCAACTGTCTGATTGACTTGATTTTTGCATGAACACCCTTTAGGGGTAGAAAATACGACAATATTACCTTTTTATTTCGTAAGAGGATTTTTTGAAAAAAATTAGTACTATGTGTTGCATGGTACTAAAAAATTTATTTATATTTGTATAGCCAGTAACAAGGCAATGAAAGCTATTGTAAATCAAAATGCGATGGGTATGAATTTGGATAATGCAAAAGCACAAATGCGCAAAGGGGTGTTGGAGTACTGTATATTGTCGCTTCTGTCGGTGAACGATGCCTATGCCTCCGATATTATTAACCGGTTGAAAGAAGCCCAGATGATTGTGGTGGAGGGGACGTTGTATCCATTGTTGACCCGCCTCAAGAATTCCGGATTGCTCAACTACCGTTGGGAAGAGTCCACCCAAGGGCCACCACGCAAGTATTATGGGCTCACCGACGAGGGACGTTTGTTCCTGGGTGAACTCGATCAATCGTGGAAGGCATTGGTTGAGGCGGTTGCCCAGCTCCATAAATCGGTCAGGGATGAAGATAAACATGTTTAACCCAAAAATATTGCACTATGAAACGTACAGAGAATATCAATATCGGGGGCGCACTCTTTTATGTTGACGACGATGCCTTTCAAATATTGAATGATTATATTGGAAAACTTGAGCGTTGGTTTAAAGATAAAGAGGGTGGATCCGATGTGGTTCATGATATTGAATTACGCCTGTCGGAAATATTCACGGGTTTGACCAAGGGCGGCGAACTGATTGTCACCCAAGCCATGGTTCGTGAGGCTATTGCTTCTGTGGGTCAGCCCGAAGAGTTTGATGGGGAAGCTGCTTCAGATAATAATCCACCAAATTTTGAGATCAAAGCGCCCCGCCGTCTCTACCGCGATCGTCTCAACGCGGTCATCGGTGGGGTTTGTGCCGGATTGGCCGCCTACCTCAATATGGATGTCTCCATTGTACGCATCCTGTTTGTGGTTTTGCCCTTTTTGAGTTTTGGAGGGATTGTGCTGGTTTACCTGGTGCTGTGGATTGCCTTGCCTGAGGCCGTCACTCCGGCACAGCGGCTCGAGATGCAGGGGGAGCCTATTACTGTGCCCAATATCGAGAAGAAAGTGGCCGATGGGATAAAAGGTGTGCGCAACGATGTGGGCGATATCCGGAAGCGGTGGTTCTCCCAAAACAACCGCCGGCATAACTTGCTGATCCTGGTGGTTCTCTTTCTATTGGTTGTTTATGCCTCCAAAGGTTTTCACTTTCCGCCTTTCCTAAGTTTTGCATCCGATAATTTCCACTTTGGATTTGATTTTTTGCCCTTCCCATTCTTTTTCCCCGGTGCATTTTGGGGATTGCTCTTCATTGGTGGGGGATTGCTGTTTAAGGGCAGTGCTCGGGTCATCCTGATTGTGGCCGGATTATTGGTGTTGTTGTTCTCCCTTTTCCGTTGGATAGCTTTTCTATTTGGTGGTTCAATGCACGATTTTTTTGTTTACATTTAATGGGAGTTTCGATTATCTAATATAAATATCTAATTTTCTAAGCATGAAAAAGACTTTAAATATAAACCTTGATGGTTTCCCTTTTCAGATAGAGGAAGATGCTTATGAATTGTTGCGCGATTACTTGCACCGGATTGAATCGAAGTTGGGCAGCAACGATGAAGCACGCGAGGTGGTAAGCGATATAGAAAGCCGTATTGCCGAACTGTTCCGGATGGAGGGGCGAAATGCCCCGCTTATCATCACGCACGATCGGGTTGCGGAGGTGATTCAAACCATTGGAGAGCCGGATGAATTTATTGATCATAAAGGAGATGCTGCCGAGGGTAAATCTCCTGGATCGGGATCGGAGCCCAATAACCCGATGGGAAGTGTCATTGAGAAACGGCTCTACCGCAATCCCAACGACAAGGTGTTGGGTGGTGTTTGCAGTGGGTTGGCTGCTTATTTCAACATGGATGTTTTGATTGTCAGGGTTTTATTTGTCCTGGGCTTCTTGCTTTCGGCAGGAACGTTGGTCACATTGGCCTATTTGGTTCTATGGATTGCCATCCCCAAAGCGGTATTGATCGAACAGAAACTGGCCATGCAGGGTGGCATCTCTTTTAGCGACCCCGGTTCCAGAAATAAAGGCGCAGCGCAGTCATGCAATGGCGTTTCGGGTTCTTCAGGCAATTACAACAAGGGATCCTATTTTTCCATTGCCATGCGTAATATTGGTCGGGGCATTCTATCCGTAATGGGCTTTTTCGTGTTTCTGTTTGGCTTGCTGGGGTTGTTGGCCTTTGGGGTGGCAGTTGTGTCGGGATACAGTATCATCAATGCCGAAATGTATGGCTTTCAGTTTAATGACTTAGCCCTTTTGCTGACGCCCGATGGAATAGGTTGGTGGGTGTGGATTGCCTCGGTGGTTGTGGTTGCCCTGCCTTTGGTTTTTTTGATGTATCTGGGATTCCGCATGATGCTCAATTTTAAAGCCTATATGGGCGTGGTGATTGCAGTGATGGTATTCTTGTGGATGGCGGCGTTGGGCGTGCTGGTTTACAATGGTCTGGATGTGGCCATGAGTTTCCGTAAATCTTGTGAGCGTACCGAAAATATTGTGATGCAATCGCTTACCGGACAGGTTCTGCACATCCACCGCATCGAAAAATCCTTGCAACCAGGCCGGATCATTGATGAGGTGTCGGGCGAAGGTTATGTGTTGATGGTGGATAGTGTTTCAGGCAAGCCCCGCATTTCCGGTGCGCCCGAAATCAAAGTGGAATATGGCGATTCGCTTGCGTGCCGAGTGGTGACCAAAGCCCATGGGCGCGACCTGGCCGATGCCATGAAATTCCGCCAGTAGATTCACTACAGGATCCGTCAGGCCGACTCAGTGGTTTATTGCGACCAACTCTTTGGTTTGGGCAACGATGGTTTGTTCAGGATGCAGCAGGTGGAGGTGGTCTTCACAGTGCCCAAGGGAACCCGCGTCGTGGTTGATCCTGATATGAGCCATCTGGTAGAGTTTTAACCTTTCAAATCTATAAATGCATGAAATATTTGATATTAGTTGCCCTAATCCTTGCAACAGGCCTTACATCGTGGAGCCAGTCCTCATCTTATGAATCGCTACAATCAGCCATGACAAATAAAAATGGAGCCATGGTGATGTCGGTCTCTAAGGAGATCCTGTCGATGGTGGAGATGAATTTGACCGATGACTCCATCACCAACAAGAAAATTACAGGGAGTTTGAATGAGGTGAAACTGCTTATATGCAGTTCCTATAAAGGTGGCAAAAGGGCTTTTACCGATGAGGTGATCTCTTTTCTGCCCAACCGGATCTACGACGAGGTTAAGGAAGACGAACGGGGGAATCCCATTGGGGATGGCGATGCCAAAATTATGGTGATGCGCAAAGGATTGAAAATTAAAGAGTGCCATTTGATATTAGGGGGAGAAGCCAGCGGGATGGTGGTCTCATTTTTTGGCGATTTCCACCTGCGCGACTTGAAGGCACTCAGCGAAAAGGCAAAATCTTTTAGATGAAAAAACCCGGATGTTCGTGCGAATATCCGGGTTTTTTGTTGTTATAGGTTTCTCACTTTTTTCTCCCAATTCCAAGCGGAGAGCAGGGTCTCTTCCAGACTTTTTTCGGCTTTCCATCCCAGCTCGGTATTGGCCAGGGTGGTGTCGGCCCATATTTTTTCAATATCGCCCGAGCGGCGTGCCACCAATTTGTAGTTCAGGTTCACACCGGTTGATTTAATGAAGGCTTTCACCAGTTCCATCACCGAATAGCCGTTCCCGGTTCCTACGTTGAAGAACTCGTAGTTGCTTTTTTGCTTTTGCTCAATCAGGCGGTTGATGGCCACCACATGTGCTTTCGACAGATCCACCACATTGATGTAATCGCGCATGGCAGTGCCATCGGGGGTGTTGTAGTCGCTACCGAAAATACTGAGCTCTTGGCGTATGCCTGCCGCCGTTTGGGTGATGTAAGGCACTAGGTTGTTGGGTACGCCCACAGGCAATTCGCCAATTAAGGCCGAAGGATGTGCCCCAATGGGGTTGAAATAGCGCAACGCGATGCCGTTCAGGCTTTTATTGGCAAAACAGAAATCGCGGATCATATCTTCGCAAATGGCCTTTGTGTTGCCGTAGGGCGATTCGGCCGGGAGGCGTGGCGTTTGCTCGGTCACCGGTAGTTGCTCGGGTTGTCCGTAAACGGTGCATGAGGAGGAGAAAACCAAGTTGGGCACCTCGTATTGTTTCATGCACTCCAGGATGTTCAACAGGGAGTTGAGGTTGTTGCGGTAGTATTCGAGTGGCTTCTGAACCGATTCGCCCACAGCTTTGAATGCAGCAAAGTGGATGATGGCCTGAAGACCCGGGTGGCTTTTGAAAAATGCCTGGGTTTTATCCCTGTCGGCAAGGTCGAATACTTGCAGTTCGGGCTTGATGCCGGTGATGGTTTCGATTTGGTCAATTACTTTGGCTTCGGAGTTCGACAAGTCATCGACAATCACCACCTCGTAGCCGGCGTTTTGAAGCTCCACAACGGTGTGGGATCCAATGTACCCGGTACCACCCGTAACCAGAATTTGTTTTTTCATATCAATTGTTTGTTTTAATGTGTCTTGTTCCGGTCATTTCCAATGACTGGATATGACTTTGGGGAAGCTTGGTTTTTCGACCCCTGTGAGTTGTCAAATTTAATAATCCTTTGTGGTTTGAACTACTTATTCTCTTAAAATTGATGCTGGTTTTTTCCATTCGTTCATTGTTGCATCATCTTATTACCACATAATCACCTACTCACATTATCACCATATCCCCAATGACGCCAGATATTATCTTGAACCTACCTAGAAGGTGACTGCTCCGCCTTAAACTCACACTTGAGTGATATCAAATTCAAAGCATAGTAATACCAAACTCATATTAAATTCAATTGTAATCGAACTTAATTCGAATTTAATATGAACTTAGTGTGAATTTAATTCGAATTTAGTATGACTTTACTGTGACTTTGCGGCGAATCTGTTACGGCATTGTCCCGTAGCTGTCCTAATTGGGGTATGGCAGTAAACTATAAGATTAAAGGCGGGTTTGTACATAGTAGCCATCTTTCCTAATTATATTGAAATCCATAGTCCCAATTTTTTAAAAACGGACTTTACGATCCGCCAGCTGGAAGTTTTTTTGATTTGTTTAATCCATTGATCGGTTGAGTTAATTGATGAACGGCAAAGCTGTTATTAACAACTTGCTAACAGGTGTTGGTTTCTTTTTATTCCGCAAGCCAATCTATTTGTTAATTTTGCACTACATGAAAACCTGGTATGATAGGTTGTAGTTGAATTCGGGTTCATACAAAAATCAAGATAAGATGAAAAAAATCGGAGCTTATATTAATGAGTTGTTGTTTTGGCACGATTGTGTGATCATTCCCGGCCTGGGTGGACTGGTCGCCAATCCTCTTTCGGCTGAAATTGATGAGGAGAAAGGATTGTTTCTCCCTCCCAGAAAGGAAATCGGGTTTAACCGTTCCTTGTCGCACAACGACGGTTTGCTGGTGAACCATGTGGCGGTTCAGGAAGGGGTTGATTACCAAGCGGCTGCCTTGCTTGTGAAACAATATGTGGATGAAGTTTTGCGTCAGATTAACAGCGGTTTTTCTTTTGATATTGATTCAGTAGGTGTTTTGAAGAGTGATGCCATTGGGAACTTACTTTTCCAACCATTTAATACTTCCGGCTTTCTGGCCGATTCATTTGGGTTATCGTCCTTCCATTTCGATGCCGGTGTCGCCGAGGAGGAGCGCCAATCGGCTGCTGTGCGCAGGGTGTTGCGCCCAGTTGCGTTGCGCCATGTAGCAGCCTCGGTTGCCGTTATGGCTGGGTTGTTCTTGTTCTCGCCCGAAATCAATATTGCATCGGGTAGCCGTGGCTTGAATCAGGCTGGTTATTTGAATGTGTTTCTACCTCAGGTTGAATCGGTGGAAACAGGGATCGAACCCGTTGAGGTGATGCCAGAAACCGTGGCTGTGGAAGAACTGGCTCCAGTAGTTGCCGAAACAGTGGAAGAAGTTTCCCCTCGGTTTTTTATCATTGCAGGTAGTTTCCCTGTTGAAAACCAAGCCGATGCCTTTATTGAGCAACTTAACCGCAAAGGTGTTTCAGGCGGGTCGAAATTGAAATGCGATGGTAAGATTCGTGTGGCCATCGAGGGCTTTGCCAATAAGGCCGATGCGGTGGAGCGCATGAAAGCCTACAAGTTAAAGCAAGGATTCGAAGGCGTTTGGGTATATGCACATAACAAGTGAATTAGATATAACAATAGAAAAAAGGCAGCTCTAGAGCTGCCTTTTTTTTGAATATCTTTTCGATGTTTTTATCTTATTTCGGAACCTGCTTTGATGGTAAGGTCAGGTTTTACAAAATGCAACTTTCCATCGGCATCTTCAGCCATCAGAATCATTCCTTGCGACTCGATGCCTTTGATTTCCCGGGGAGCCAGGTTCACCAATATGCTCACCTGTTTGCCCACAATGGCTTCCGGCTCAAAATATTCGGCAATGCCACTCACTACGGTGCGCTCGTCGATGCCGGTGTCGATCAGCAGCTTAAGCAGTTTCTTGGTTTTTGGCACCCGCTCGGCTGCTTTGATGGTGCCTACGCGGATGTCCATCTTGCTGAATTCATCGAAGGTGACATTCTCTTTGGCGGGGGTGGCGGTTTTCAGAGCCGCCTCATTGTCGGCCTTCGATTTTGCCAGCTTTGCCAGTTGAGCCTCAATTTCAGCATCTTCAATTTTTTCGAACAGCAAGGCTGGTTCGTTGATGGTGTGTCCTTCGGCCATGAGCTCAATGCTGCCGCACAAATCCCATTTCACGTCGCGGAAATTGATCATGGCCTGCAGTTTCTTGGCGGTGAAAGGCAGGAAGGGTTCCATAATGACCGCCAGGTTGGCTGTGATCTGAAGGCTAATGTGCATGATGGTCTTCACCCGCTCGGGATCGGTCTTGATCACCTTCCACGGTTCCGTGTCGGCCAGGTATTTGTTACCCAGTCTTGCCATATTCATCGCCTCGCGCAGGGCGTCGCGGAAGCGGAAGTTGTCGAGGCTATCCTGGGTGCGTTTGGCAATTTGTGGGATCTCCAACATGGTTTCCCGGTCGAAATCGGTCTGCTCGCCCAAAGCAGGCACGACGCCATTGTAGTATTTATGGGTGAGTACCGCCACGCGGTTGACGAAGTTTCCGAAGATGGCCACCAGCTCGTTGTTGTTCCTGGCTTGGAAATCCTTCCAGGTGAAGTCGTTGTCTTTGGTTTCGGGAGCTGTGGCGGTTAATACATAGCGCAACACATCCTCTTTACCTTTGAAATCCTCCAGGTATTCGTGCAACCACACCGCCCAGTTACGCGAGGTGGATATTTTGTCACCCTCCAGGTTCAGGAATTCGTTGGCCGGCACATTCTCGGGCAATATGTAACTTCCTTCGGCCGATAGCATGGCCGGGAATACGATGCAGTGGAACACGATGTTGTCCTTCCCAATGAAGTGAAGCATGCGGCAATCGTCGCTCTTCCAGTATTTTTCCCATTCGGGGGTTAGCTCCTTGGTGGCCGAAATGTAGCCAATGGGGGCATCGAACCAAACATAGAGCACTTTACCTTCGGCACCTTCAACAGGAACCGGTACGCCCCAATCCAGGTCGCGGCTTACGGCACGGGGCTGCAAACCCATATCCAGCCACGATTTGCACTGCCCATACACGTTGGGTTTCCATTCCTTGTGCTCTTCCAATATCCATTTGCGCAGGGCTGCTTCGTGTTGATCCAAGGGCAGGTACCAGTGTTTGGTTGAGCGCATCACCGGCTGGGAGCCCGACACCATCGACTTTGGATTGATGAGGTCGGTGGCGTTGAGGGAGGTGCCGCATTTCTCGCACTGGTCGCCATAGGCGCCTTCGCTGTGACAATGGGGGCAGGTGCCGGTAATGTAACGGTCGGCCAAAAATTGATTGGCTTCCTCGTCATAGTATTGTTCGGACTCTTTCTCAATGAAAGCGCCTTTGTCGTAGAGCGTTTTAAAGAAATCGGAGGCTGTTTCGTAGTGGGTTTTGCTGGTGGTACGCGAGTAGATGTCGAACGAAATACCAAACCGCTCGAAAGAATCTTTGATGATGCCGTGGTATTTGTCCACAACATCTTGTGGCGTGACGCCCTCTTTTTTTGCTTTCAGGGTAATGGGCACACCATGCTCGTCGCTACCCCCAATCATGATCACATCATCGCCCTTTAGCCGCAAGTACCTCACATACACATCGGCTGGGACATAAACGCCGGCCAGGTGCCCAATGTGTACCGGCCCGTTGGCGTAAGGCAACGCAGTTGTCACCAGCGTTCTCTTGAATTCTTTTCGTTCGCTCATGGAATTGACAATATTAGAATAACCTTGTTCCGCACGGAT
>JAGPIS010000191.1 GCA_018054835.1 Breznakibacter sp.
ATCCCGTGGGCGTTTTTAATGGGTTGATCGTACTGATCGATGCTTATTATATTATGAAGATCTATAGTTCGTCCTCTAAGTTTTCCACCGTTTTGGTGTCGTCCAACGATCCTGTGTTGAGTGTGTTTATGAAGCAGTATGCTAATGATATGAATCAGTTTTTTCCTGGTTTTAAGGCGAATTTTGGCCGCAATAATTTCGTGGCTTTGCAATTGCGCGACATGGAGATTTGTGGTGTGGTGGCTGGTCAAAAAAATGAAGGTGAGTTGTTGATCGATATGGATTATACTTCTCCGCAAAACCGCGATTACAAACCAGGACGCTATCTCTACCAACATGCTTCATTTTTGAAGGATCATGGCATCAAAAAACTATGGTCCAAACCCCAAACCCAAGTGCATCAGGATTATCTTTTGAAGATGGGTTTTGGGCTGGATGGCGGCATGTTCTCCAAATCCCTCTCTGCCTGACGGTGGAACGATTGTTGCAATAAATAATGGAATAAGGATCAAATGGTTGCCTGCCAAGTCAACTTTTTTCAATATTTTTGTGCTTCATTAAAAAACGTACGCTATGTTAGAATTTGTTGATACCAACGCCTATCCATACAAAGTGGCCGATATTTCTTTGGCCGATTTTGGCCGCAAGGAGATTTCCATCTCCGAAGTTGAAATGCCGGGCTTGATGGCTTTGCGTGAACGATATGGTAAGGAGCAGCCATTGAAAGGTGCCCGTATTATGGGTTCGTTGCATATGACTGTGCAAACCGCCGTTTTGATCGAAACGTTGGTTGCGCTGGGAGCTGAGGTACGTTGGTGTTCTTGTAATATCTACTCTACCCAGGACCATGCTGCCGCTGCCATTGCTGCTGCCGGAGTGCCTGTTTTTGCGTGGAAGGGTGAGTCGTTGGCCGAATACTGGTGGTGTACCGAGCGTGCACTCGATTTTGGCGAAGGCAAAGGTCCCCATTTGATTGTTGACGATGGTGGTGATGCCACCTTGCTGATTCACAAAGGCGTGGAGATCGAAAAAGACCCCTCGCAACTGAAACTGGATTACAGTGCTGAAGGTGAGGATTTTCGCGAATTGATGGATTTGATTAACGGCGAATATGCCAAAAATCCAAAGCGCTGGCAGGCCGTGGCTGCCCAAATAAAAGGGGTGAGCGAAGAGACCACTACCGGGGTGCACCGTTTGTACCAGATGCTCGAAAATGGCGAACTGCTGTTTCCTGCCATCAATGTAAACGACTCGGTTACTAAAAGTAAATTCGACAACCTGTATGGTTGCCGCGAGAGTTTGGCCGATGGCATCAAACGTGGTACCGATGTGATGGTGGCCGGAAAAGTGGTGGTGGTTTGCGGTTATGGCGATGTGGGCAAAGGTTGTGCCCAGAGCATGCGTGGTTTTGGTGCCCGTGTCATCGTCACCGAAATTGACCCCATTTGTGCCCTTCAGGCAGCCATGGAAGGTTACGAAGTAACCACTGTGGAATCGGCCGTTGAATATGCCGATATCTTTGTCACCTGCACCGGCAATCGCGATGTGATTACCGTTGAGCACATGAGCCGCATGAAGGATCAAGCGATTGTGTGCAACATTGGCCACTTCGACAATGAGATTCAGGTCGAAAAATTGGAGAGGCTTTCAGGCATCCGGGAGATGAACATCAAACCCCAAGTGGATAAGTTTTTCTTCCCCGATGGCCACTGCATCATCATGCTGAGCCGCGGACGCTTGGTAAACCTTGGCAATGCCACTGGACACCCAAGTTTTGTGATGAGCAACTCGTTCACCAATCAAACTTTGGCGCAACTTGAGTTGTGGAAGAAAAAATATGAAGTGGGCGTTTATACACTGCCCAAGCACTTGGACGAAGAGGTTGCCCGCCTGCACTTGGGTAAACTGGGCGTGAAACTGACCGAGCTTTCGGCTGACCAGGCCAAATACATTGGCGTTGATGTGAATGGACCCTTCAAGCCTGAGCATTACCGTTATTAATCGTAAAAAAAAGAGGGTGTCTCAAAAGTTGAGACACCCTCTTTAAATTCCTACTCCTACCGGAGATGTTGTCCAAATATTCAATTCTCCATGGTTGAAAAATTATTTTTGGACACCCTCTTTTAGAATTTTATCACTCAGGCCATTTGATGGTTTCGTCATTAACCCAGTAAGGGCCAATTTGTATGGACGATAACTCTTTGTCGTCTGCCCAGAAGTTGATGTTTTCCTTCTCGAATGCATACAACTCTTTGCCTTCGAAGCCGTCGGTCGATAAATCTTCCAAGTCGTACTCGCCCATTTGCGCCTTTTCTGCCAGTGACAGTGATTCTTCAATTGGTTGACCTACGTGTATTGAATCGAAAAGGATGAAGCTCTCGTCCTCAAAAGAGATCTCAACCAATCTGTAATCTTCCTCTGCATCAAACGACATGGAAAGACCCAGTTCGTCATAGTAGAATACTTCTGCTGACTCACCTTCGCCATAGTTCTGTTCTTCCACTTCATCTGGTTCGCCCAGGATGTCTTCTACTTCATCCTGCGTCATGCCGAATTTGATGTTGTCAAATCCTACACCCGGAATAATCTTGTGTTGTGCCATAATGATGTTTTTTTACAGTTTAAAAATAGATAAAAAGCGCATACTTTTTCGATTTTGCTACTATTTTATTTTTTTTGATCACTTTCTACACTCCAGTTTGAAATTTTTTTGATCTAAAGCTATTGACATTTAAGCATATTCGCAATAAATTTAATTAATACAACTGGGTTAAAGTTCTTTGAATGAAATATTTTCTTTTCATGACTTATTGTTTGTATTCCCTTTTTTGAAGCGATTTCCCTCTTTGGTGTCGTGATTTGATAACCTAAAACTAACCGTTATGGCTTCTGTGTGCGAATTAATTGATCAGTTAATTGTTGAACATGGTCGTTCTCCCGAAAGTTTGTTGCCGATACTCCAAGGCGTGGTGCGTCAGGAGCGTTATGTATCCGATTTGGCCATGGTGGAGATTGCCCGGTCGTTGGACATACCGGCAGCACATGTTTATGGGACGGCCACTTTTTACGCCTTTATCCCGGCGCGTCCTGTGGGCAAGTATGTCATCAGGGTTTGCCGCACCATCACTTGCATGATGCATGGTAAGAACCAAATCATTAAGGAGATAGAGAATGTGTTGAAGATCCGATGTGGGGAGACTACCCAGGATGGTCTTTTCACGCTTATGGAAACCAACTGCTTGGGGCAGTGTCATAAAGGGCCGGCTATGCTGGTCAATGATTTGCCTTACACCGAGTTGACCCCCGAGCGGGTTCGCGAAATCCTACTCCAGTATTCGTCCGGCAAAATCAATAACCCGATATCTTGATACTATGGAACGCAAACATTTGCAACGCCTCGATCTGATTTTCAAAGATGATCAGGATGTGGAACTGGTGATGACTAAAACACTGGCACGATCCAACGGTGACATTATCAACGACATAATCAGCTCGGGCCTTAAAGGCCGGGGAGGAGCCGGCTTTCCCACCGGGTTGAAATGGAAATTGACTTCGGATGCTGTGGCACCTCATAAATATATTATTTGCAATGCCGATGAAGGGGAGCCTGGCACTTTTAAAGATCGCGAGATCCTGTCGCGCGTGCCGTTGAAAGTTCTCTGTGGCATGGCTGTGTGTGCACGTATTTGTGGGGCATCCAAAGGCTTTATTTACCTG
>JAGPIS010000192.1 GCA_018054835.1 Breznakibacter sp.
CAGCACACGCATGAAGGCAGGAACAGCCCAAAAACTAATCCTGAACATGATCACCACCTCCACCATGATCAAACTGGGCAAGGTGAAAGGAAACAAAATGGTGAACATGCAGCTGACCAACAAAAAATTGGTTGAGCGCGGCACCCGCATGATTATGGAAGAATTGAACCTTCCGCAGGAAGAATCAAAAAACCTCCTGATAAAGCATGGTTCGGTCAGGAAAGCCATTGAAGCCTATACCATAGAGTACAAAAACGAAATACCCCATTAACAAAAAGAGCCTTTCGAGGCTCTTTTTTTATTTAAAATATTTTTGGTAAACTTCCAAGTTCCGATTCAACAGGTCCACGGAGTAGCGGTGAGCCAAATCGCCATCTTTCTCCTTAACAGCATTGAAAATCTTCATTTGCAAGGTCAAGGTGTACTCCTTTTCACCCTCCACATTAGCATAAATCAGGTTGCGCATGCGGGGCAACAACGAATAAACAGGCTCCATACTGATGATGACAATGGGGTTACCCGTTGCCTTGGCCAGATTCATATGAAAACGGTTGATCATATCCACCTCAAGTTGGGTGTTGTCGGGATCACATTTTTGAAGATCGGAAAGATTGTCCTTCAAAATCTTCAAATCGTCATCGGTACGGTTAAGGGCTGCTGCACGGGCTATTTCAGGTTCAAAAATACGCCTGACCTCAATAATTTGCTGTATCAAATTCGAGTCAAAAGCCAAATCATAATACAAGTTCAAACTCTTGATGGCATCGTCGATGCTGATCTCCGACACATACATACCACTCCCTTTTTTGATCTCGATCAAACCCCTGGCACTTAATCGACGCAGCGCCTCACGCAAGGCTGTGCGACTAACGGCAAAACTCTCGCACAACTCTTTTTCGGAAGGCAACTTGGTTCCCGGAAGCAATTTCTTCTGCCGGATGGCCTCTTCCACCTTACGCTCAATTTTCTGACTAAGAGTTTGGCTGATACCTATTTTACTAAATATATCATCCATTATATTTCAATTTTCAATAATCACCCAAATTTAGATATTTTTTTTGTAATACCAATTAGTGTGAAAAATTATTTAATAATAATATTAAAATACAAAAGGGGTTTCTCAACCCCTTTTTAAATTTTAATATACTATTTGTTCCATCAACCATCGTTCGGCATCAATGGCGGCCATACAGCCGCTTCCGGCAGCGGTAATCGCCTGACGGTAAACCGGATCTTGAACATCGCCACAAGCAAAAACACCTTCGATATTGGTTTTTGAAGAACCTTTTTGAGTTTTAATATACCCCACTTCATCCACTTCAAGCGCAGGTAGAAATATATCGGAATTTGGTTTATGTCCAATAGCCAGGAAGAAACCGTCGATTTTGATCTCCACCAACTTCTCTTCACTGGTGCCTTGTTTGTAAACCAGCTTGGCTCCTTCCACCACGCCATCGCCTAACAAGCCAACGGTTTGGTGCTCCCACAGCACGGTAATCTTGGGGTTTTGCTTCACCCTCTCCTGCATCACTTTGGAGGCACGCAGCACATTACGCCTAACAATCAAATAGACCCGATTGGCCAATCCGGAGAGGTAAAGCGCCTCTTCGGCAGCCGTATCGCCTCCGCCCACCACGGCAACATCTTTGCCGCGGTAGAAGAATCCATCGCAGGTGGCACAGGCCGAAACACCCGACCCAGAATACTTCTGCTCATCGGGCAAGCCAAGGTATTTGGCCGAGGCACCGGTGGCAATGATCAAGGCATCGGCCTCAATCAACTTATTGCCATCAATAGTGACCTTAAAGGGGCGCTGCGACAAATCGGTGGCCGTGGCCACACCAAAGCGAATATCGGCACCAAAACGGGTCGCTTGGGCTTTCAAATCCTCCATCATCACTGGCCCGGTAACGCCTTGCGGATAACCGGGAAAATTCTCCACCTCCGTTGTGGTGGTCAACTGCCCACCGGGCTGCAAACCTTCGTACATAATTGGTGACAAATTGGCACGGGCTGCATAAATGGCAGCAGTATAACCGGCCGGGCCGGAACCAATAATCAACAATTTCACCTTTTCAATAGTCCCACCCTGGGTGGCGACACTCTCCTGAGCCTCCATATTCTGGAGTTTTCCAAATAAAGCCATATCTATATTTCTAAATTATTTCATATTCACAAGTAACCCATAAACAAAGATCCTTCCAAAAAAACACTATTGATTAAACTCATACTGCACCTGATCGAAAGACATCCCGCTCACCAGTCCAAGCCCCTGATCGACATTGGAGTGGATGCGCACCGGATCGAACACAGGGAAGTTATCGGCTCCTTTGGCCCAAATGGTGGTTTTCAGATACTCGAAGTAATCATAGGTATGATGATAAAGATAAACAGTAAGCCGCACCCTTTGTTCATCAAATGCCAGGAGGTAGTCCTTTTTTTGCGTCAGGAAAGTGACGGTATAATCCTGGCCATTGATCAACACATCGGAAAACAACCCTCTAAAATCGAACCAGCTGGACAAGCCACCACCTTGTTCATGAAACACAAAAACAGGATCTTCCTGCAACAGCTCCAGGGTTTTGATGCGCTTAACACCGTCGTAATCCCAACTCTCGCGCACCACAACCACCTGGTAGAAGTCAGATCGCAATCCATCCTCCTTAAACTGGAGGGCAAACCGGAGATAGGCATTCTCTTCACCATTCCCAGGACGACGCACTTCGGCAACCGTATCCAAAGCAGCAATAGCCACCTTTTCGGGAATCATGGTGCGCGCCAGGACAAGGGGCTTGCCTGGGATAGATACCTCCACAACCAACGAATCGCCATAATTACAAACCACTGGATCCCACTTACCGTTGACGGTATTGAAAGGGAAAGCCTGATCCAATTGCACCGAGCCATTAACCTTGAGACCAACTCGTGCATTTTCGACGTATGCATAGAGATCGGGCGAAGTAATGGAAACACTTTCACTCAAATGGAAGCTGACGGCACTATCGGGATACAAGAAGGAATAAACAACCACCCGTCCCTCTTGAACGGGCACCTCGATGTGGATCTCTTTTTCACAACCCAACAACAAAAAACCGAATAACAACCAGCCATACCTCATAACTCAGAATTTAATGGTGACCCGCGCATAGGGCAAGGGAATGGGAAAAATACTGTATTGTTTCAAAACTCTTACGGTCGTATTGGTCTCGGCATCTACCTTTTCGCCAAAATAGAGGAAAAATGGGTTCTGACGACTATAGGTATTGTAAATACCAAAACTCCAGATGCGCGTTCCCCAACTCTTTTGACTGGTGAAATTCAGACCCAGGTCCAACCTATGGATGGCAGGCATCCTGAAATTATTACGACCTTCAATCAAATCGTGGCCACTGCCATTGGCCAAGCCAGGCTGGGTAGGCAAATCGGGACTATAATATTTTTGGGTGGGCAATGTTACCGGGTAACCCGAACCAAAGATCCAATTGAACGACAAATCGGTGCCTTCGGAGAACTTGAAGGTGTTGAAAAGGGAAATATCGTGCCTGCGGTCATAATTGGCGGCAAAAGCCTTCCCCTGGTTAATCTGGTCAAACTGGTTTTCGGTTTTGCTCAAGGTGTAGCCCAACCAACCCGACATGCGACCAACCTTTTTATGGAAAAAAAACTCAATCCCATACGACTCGCCATTCCCTGGAACCAGTCGTGATG
>JAGPIS010000193.1 GCA_018054835.1 Breznakibacter sp.
TAAACTAAAATTCTTTATGAAAAGATTGTTGATTTTTCTGCTTGTAGCAACCATTGCAACAAGCGCTTTTGCACAAATCAAAGGCAATACTTTAGGCATCCGCTTAGGAGGCGGCAACTGGTTCACATTCGAGGCTTCCTATCAACATGCGATGGCTTCCAATCAGCGCATCCAAGCAGATATGGGTCTTTTAGCGAGTGGGAAAACTGGGTTTGCCCTCTCCGGATCCTATCATTGGGTGATGCCCATAGAAAGCAGTTTCAACTTCTTTGTTGGCCCCAGCGTACGCATCGGTGCCAAACATGATGAATTTCTATTTGGCATTGCCCCTCAATTAGGCACCGAATATTGGTTCACCAACGCTCCTTTTCAACTCAGTGTGGACTTCCGTCCTGGACTTGGTGTGAACCACGGGACATTTTTCATGTGGGATGTGATGTTTGGCATGCGGTATGTGTTTGGAAAATAAGATGACACATAACAATATGCAAAAAGAGGGTTTCCAATCAGGAGAACCCTTTTATTGTCTTTCAGCCTTGCTATGGACATATATTAAGGCCTTTTTCATCTAAACCCACTCTTTGCATAGACTAACAGCCCTCATTCTTGAAGAGTCCTCCGGGTAAAGTCTATCCAGTCCATTTCATCAATCGTGTCGTCAATAAAGTAATCAGGTTGAATCCCCACCCCATCTATGCAATAATGCGGGATGCGGAAACTACGGGTAACACAAGTGAATAATGTGTATTGCCCATTGGGCGATGCTATTTGGTTGAGATTGGAATAGTCGAGCATGCCGCCGGTTGGATGACCAAACACCTTTACTTTACGGCTTTGCCTGGCCAGAAGGAGAAATGCCTCATCGGTGCTGCCATTGTTCTTGTTACAGATAATACCAACCCGTTGAGGGTGGGGCATCACTCTATCCAAGGTATCAACATACACACGTTTCCCATCCGATAACGTAACAAACTTGCCTAAATTGGCCCGAAGCAATTTGGCTGTGTTGATGCAATAATTATAAGTGACAGAATCCTCCTTAACCTCATCAGCATACAACTCATAGGCATGTGCATTTAGCTCGGTAGCATAATATTCCATTCCCGAGGAGCGGAATGGTTGCGTATAAAGATAGGGCATCAGTTTTTTGAATGAAAAGTCACTTCCTCCTGTTCCATTACGTATGTCGATAATGAGGTTGCAAGTGGATGCAAGGAGGCTATCGTGTCCAATGAGAACGCTATCGATAAATGGTTTGTTTTCAATAGAAAACGAGGGAATACGCAAATAGACTGTCTGCAAATCGATCTTTTGCACAAAAGGTTTTTTGGAGGTAAGCGCCTTCACAGCCAACTGTTCCTCAATATTCATTTCGACTTTAGGATAAACCCGGTTCCACAAACCTGACATCTCTAGCAATGCCCCAGAGGAGCCAACCAATTTGGCTGTGACATTTTGAGCGGAGTGGTCGCGCAAATAGAATTCAACATCATAGGTATTCCCATCGGAATTAAGCTTAAGATTGGCTTTTATCTGACCAGGCATCCAATAAAGGTTATCGGCTTTACTAATGAAAGCTGAAAGCTCACCTTCGGCCTTGGTATCCTTGACTATTCCAATTGTATATCGACCATTAGACCAAACCCCTTCAATGGGCAAACTGTTTTTACGTCCTTCCAGCTGTTTCACAAGAGCTCTTTCGGTCAGATCAATTGTTGGGGTATTTTTATAGAGGGCACGGACTTCATCATTGGTCAACTTGCGTCCTTGTGCTTTCGCCACATTCTTAATAATACCAATATGATCGGGGCGAAACCATCGCAACCAATCATTCATAAAGGTCAACCCCTCCTCTTCTGATGTCGCAGATGCCACTTTTTCCCTAAAGCGTAAGGTGTGCTGATTGTATTGATCACGCCCATTTTTCTCAACAATATCCTTAAAGCCGGCATCGTTTTGCTCAAAAGTTGTTACCATCCAATCAAACGTGGATAGGCATTGCTGAGTTCGGGCTACCAAGAAAATATTAAACAATAAAAAAACAAAAAGTGATTTTTTCAACATACGATTCGGTTATTAATGAAAGAAGGTGATCGAAATTCATTCACCCAATTGCCCCTTCAACCATCCGGGGCGATTGGTGGTGATGCCGTTAACGCCCAACCCGCTTAAACGCTTGGCTTCCTCGGGCTTATCGACCGTCCAGGCAATCACATCCCATTGGTGCTCACGACAAAGAGCCATCAATGCCTCATCGACCAACGACCAGTGTAAATCCAACCCTTTCAATCCGGCAGCCGAAGCCTCTGCGATCTTGCCATCCAAAACTTCGCGTTTCCCACACAACCAATAGCAATCATTTTGGGGGAAATATTTGGCCGTCTTTTTAATCGTCTCCCAGTTGAAGGCAATGAACACCACCCGGTCGGCCACGCCGCTCTTACGGACAACCCGCCTCAGCTTTCGCACCACCGAAGCATCGCACTTGATTTCCACCACCAGTTTCTTTCCTTTGGGAATCTCCTTCAAAACATCTTCGAGCAAGGGAATCCTTTCGCCTGCATATTTGGCCGAATCTTTGAATGACCCTGCATCCAGGGTTTTTATAACATCCCAGCGGGTTTTGTCCACCAACAGGTCGGTACCAGTGGTACGTTTGGTGCTCCGGTCGTGGAGCAGGACAATCTTTCCATCGCGGGTTTTCCAAATATCTATCTCTACCGCATCGGCACCCTGCCGCCAAGCTTCACGCACCGAGGCAATGGTATTTTCGGGCGCTTCGAACGAAGCGCCACGGTGGGCAATCATGCTGACCTGGGCAAAAACGGCCACCCCCACCATCATCATAAACAATAAAGCAATATGTCTTTTCATAACAAGTTATTTAAAAAATCGAATTTATCCATAAGCCGGACGGGCTTTTACGCTAATTATTCATGCTCTTTGCGGTTTCAGCCACACCATTTGATGCCATAGCGATTCGTACTCTTCTATAAACTGGTGCACAATGGTGTAGTTGGTGGTGATCACCAAGTTCTCCTGGTTGTGGTTTTGAGCTGTATAAGTCCAGTTGTAGCTGCCCGAAAAGGCCAAGCGGCCATCCACCACCGCAAACTTATGGTGCATGTGGTAGCGCGAGTCGTCGGTCTTGACGGGGATGCCTGCATGTTGTAGCGCAAAGACCTGCGACCCATCGTCAAAGCATTTCTGGTCGTCGGTGATGATGCGTACCTTCACACCCCGTTGGTGGGCTTCCACAAGCTTGTCAGCCAGGCGCGAATCACTGATGGTGAAGACACACAGGTCGATGGTGGTGGTAGCCCGGTCGAGCAGGAAAGCTATGTTTTCGGGAATATCCTTGCCCGGGCTGAAAAGCACCTGGTGATAGCGGAACGAATTTTTCTCAATCAACAAGAAAGCATTTTCGAGCCAACGGATGGCACGCAGCCCGTCGCCATTTTGCCCAAGCCGTTTGGCTTCGTTGAACAAACGGCTTTTCAGATCGCCCCGGGTCGCCCGGTCCAGCTCGTTGAGCCGCACCACCACATTGAGCGGTAACTCGTAATGGTTATCCTGATGGAAGATTTCTACAAAATAATCTACAATGGTTTCCATACTCATTTTTTAAAGTTAACCCCTTGTACCCAATTCTATAACCTCCAAGTTCTTGATATCTACCCCATCAA
>JAGPIS010000194.1 GCA_018054835.1 Breznakibacter sp.
TTGAACTCACCCGCAAGTCATTGGTGAAAAGCCGCCGTTTGCTTATCCGCAAAGAATCGCGTGGCGTGGATGCCCGGCTGGTTAGTGCCCGATATGTTGTTAGCTACCGGCCAATGGATGGTAATTGGATTTTGGGGAGCGTAACGGGTTTGTTGCAAGTGAAGGTGAAGAGCCGTTTCAACAAGGTGGATGCGCTCTTTACTGCCTCCTCGGAGTTGGTGGTCAACGATATTGCGCTAGAGGAGAAGAACCGAATCCGTTTTGCCGAAGGTTTCAAACCCAATTACCAGATGTACGAAAAAATAGAGGCTTTTGATCCTGATTTTTGGGAGACCTCCAACATCGTCCTGCCCGATTTCCTGTCTAAACAGGTTGAAAAATAAGTGATTGCCCATTTTCGTGGGTTAGGTGGTTGTTATAAATGGGCAATCACTTAATAGCTCTTAGGCACAGTGTTGTGATAAAAAGTCGATGGTCGATCTTACCGACCTCAGGGAGGGCAACTCCTCATTGGAAATGTTCACATCAAATTTCGACTCCAGGTAAAACAGAAAGCAGGTCATGTCCACATCATCCATCAACAGTTCCTCTTGAAGTTCAGCGTTCTCATTGATCAAATTGCGTGGAATCCCTGTTTTGCGCAGTACCTTATATAAATTTCGTCGGATTAGTTTATTGTCCATGATAAATGTTTTTGTTTATATGACAATTGTCGTTGTACTCTTACGTATCTGCGATTGAATTTTTTTTCAAATTTTTCTAATGTTCGTTTTTTTCTCCTCCTTCTGTGCCTTCTTATGCTCTGAATTTTATTAATTTAGTTCATTGAGCCGATGATTTGTCCAGTTCGTTGAAATTCTTGGTTGATCCTAGCTTGTGGATGGTATTTTTGCTGCATAGAGCACGTAATCACTTTCGTATGCGTTTTGGTTTTTATGCCTTTCTTATTTTTGTTTCATTGGGCTCCCTAAGGGCTCAATCCGTCGAACTGTCGGGGAATCTTATCGAGAGTCTTGATACGGTGCATTTTGGCAGGGTCAATTTTGGATTATTCCGCTTGGTGCCTTATGTGGCGCCCTCCTACAGCCCCGAAGTCTCTTTGATGTTTTCGGGCGGGGGGTTGCTCTCCTTTAAGTCGCAGAAGGATGACCGTGATCTAAACTTTTCTACCATTCCTTTTTCTGTCGGTGTAAGCATCAATGGCTCTTTTTATTTTCAAGCCAACCATTATGTTTATTGGCCCAATGATCGGATACGCACAATTGGCGAATTTCACCTTCGGCAAATGCCCGACAACTATTTCGGGATCGGATATGAGCTTGGGAGCACCATTCCCCGCAGCGATTCCACCACCTCTTATTACAAGAATTTTTGGAGCTTCAATCAAAAGATTCTTTATCGGATCGGTCACCATCTTTATACCGGAGTTGTGGTTCAGTTGAGCAATACCAAGGCCACGGGCATGAATCCCTTGATGCAAGCCGATCCCAATATTATGGCCACAGGTTCCGATGTTTACAACGCTGGCGTGGGGTTCAGCATTGAATACGATTCGCGCGATTTCCCTCAAAATGCTTACCGGGGTGCTTTTGCCAGTGGCTCCTTGGTGGCTTTTGGTCGTTGGCTAGGTTCCGATGTCAATTATTATTTGGCCGATATCGACTTGCGGCGCTATTTTATGGTGAACCGACCCGGCAATACCATTGCTGTTCAAACCAAAGGTGTTTATGTGTTTGGCAATGACGAAATTCCTTGGTCGGCCCTGCCGGTGGTGGGTGGCAACATCGGGTTGCGGGGCTACTCATTGGGCCGTTTCCGCGATAAAAGTCTGGTGCAGGCCATCGTTGAATATCGCTCCATGTTCAAGAAACGGTCGGTCGGCCTCGAAGGGCACAACCTCAGCCGGTGGGGCTATGTGCTGTGGGTGGGCGCCGGTAGCGTGGCGCCTTCACCTCTCAGGTTCAATCACTGGTTGGCTAATGCCGGCCTTGGGTTGAGGTTCGAAGTGAGCCGGCGGATGAATTTGCGGTTCGATTATGGTTTCGCCAAAAAAGAACAGAATGCCTACATCACATTCTCCGAATCCTTTTGATCTGTTTTCGTTTGGAAGGTTATCTTTGTAGCAAAATTACTACCTATGCAAAGTTTATTTGAGTGCAAAGTTCGATACCAAAAAATTGATGAGCAAAGTGGCAAGGAGAAAAAAGTCACAGAAACCTATTTGTTTGATGCCATTTCATTTACCGAAGCCGAATCCCGCATTTACAAGGAGATGGAATCGCTCATCAGTGGGGAATTTTTGGTGACCAATATCCGCAAGGCCAACTATGCCGATATCTTTAATTTTGAGGATGGCGACCGTTGGTACAAATGCAAAGTCTCTTTTGTGGCGGTCGATGAGGAAGCCGGAAAGGAGAAAAAGATTTCCAACCAGATTCTTGTTTTCGCTTTGGATGTGAAGGATGCCTTCGATAAGGTACACCAAGGCATGAACGGTTCTACCGTCGATTTTGAAGTCAACTCCATTATGGAGAGTCCAATTCTCGATTTCTTCCCCTATTTTAAAGATGAGGAAACTGCGCCTGAAGGTCGCGAAATAAGTCGCCGTCCTGCCGCTTCTTCTTCTGCGGATGAAGAAATGGAAGAGGATGAAGAGGCGTAAAAGCTTTTGGATTTGTTCTACAAAGACCTTCAGTGAATGGAGGTCTTTTTTTATGGCTGTAATTTAGAAAATGAATGAGTTGTGGGTTTTAGGATGTTGGTAATCAGATATTTATTTTGAAAATTATTTAGAATTCTTTTAAATAGCCTGCTTTTTTATTGTTGTTTTTATTTGGAATCAATAAAAATAGGGCTATATTTGTTCTATCATTTAGTAATAACTTAGAACAAAGAATTATGACCGCAATTCAGTTTAACAACCGTTTATTAAGCATTCAGGATCGACTATTGTTCTTTGCCTATAGTCTGACTTCCAACGACGATGATGCCCGCGACCTGCTTCAAGAGACACTTTTGAAAGCGCTGATGTATAAGAACCAATTTGCCGACAACACCAATTTTAAAGCATGGGTGTTCACCATCATGAAAAACACCTTTATCAATAGCTACCGCCGTAACCAAAAATCGCGCAATGCATTTGATGCCAACGAAGATGCATTAAATTTTGCCCAAAATAAGATAAAAACATCCGAAACTCCAGATTCGCACCTTTCCGTGCGTGAGATGGAGCAAAGCATCGAACAGTTGGAGGATGAGTTTAAAGTTCCCTTTAAGATGCATACCGAAGGGTTTAAGTATAAAGAGATTGCTGAGGAGCTTGATTTGCCGCTGGGAACTGTGAAAAGCAGGATTTTTTTCACACGTAAGAAACTACAAGAAGTGTTGGCCCAATAATACAATTACCGTCATGAATGATGAACCGGGGTTATGAACTAACTCCGGTTTTTTTTACATTTGAACTCCTAAAATTGACCAAATGAGTGCCAAATTAAAAAAGTACGATCGCCTGTGCGATCAATTGTTGTCGCTTACCGCCGACAAGCCTAATGCCATTTCGCGCATGGCCACCATCGCTGCTGTGCTGCATCATAAAATGCAAGGTTTTTTCTGGACCGGGTTTTATCTGCTCGATGAGGGAGAACTGATGGTTGGCCCCTATCAAGGACCTCTGGCT
>JAGPIS010000195.1 GCA_018054835.1 Breznakibacter sp.
AAATAGTGGAAGGCACGCTCTATTCAGTGGAGCACGACCGTGTGGAGTGGTTTTCACCCTCGCAACTGATGCGGCTCGCATGGCCTGGTGCCGATATGCCCATTGTAGAACAGGTAATTGCCCATTTTGTGCGATAGATTAAATTTTCCTTTCTGAAAGATATTTTTCAAAAGTGTTATCAACAGGAAATTGTTGATAACATTTTTGTTTTCAGGAATGCTTTTGTGCTGAAAATACCTTTGCTTTGTACTTGTTGGTTTCCCAACTCTTTCAAAAGTTGGGATGAAAAGGGAATCCTGTGTGAATCAGGAGCTGTACCCGCAGCTGTAAGTCTGCATGATGTGTTGATACCCCAATGCCACTGTCCGGTTTTTAGGATGGGAAGGCCATCAATACTGCGACGAGCCAGAAGACCTGCCAAGATTAAATTATTATTGGACTTTCGGGAGTTAAAGTCTGGTTCGCAATTATACGGTTGTCTTGCTTTTTCAGCGTTTATCGTCTGCGTGCCCCTCTTCCTCCGGTTTTAACAACTTAATCTGTAGCGCTATGCAAAGTATTTCAATTGTCAAGCGGGATGGAAAAAGAGCTCCTTTTTCCATCGACAAAATCAAAAATGCCGTCAGGAGAGCTTTCCTTTCCGTGGGGAGTTTTGCCAGTGACGAAGAAATTACCAACATCTTGCACCGTTTGGTCGTTAAAGATGGTATGGGAGTGGAGGATATCCAAAACCAGGTTGAGTGTTCGCTTATGGCTGAAAAGTATTATGGGGTGGCCAAATCCTACATGCTTTATCGTCAGAAGCATTCCGAAGACCGGGAAACACGCGACAGGATCAGGTTTTTGATTGAGTATTGTTCGGCTGGGAATGCGGCAACCGGGAGCAAGTTCGATGCCAATGCCAATGTCGACAAAAAGAACATTGCAACCCTGATTGGTGAAATCCCTAAAGGTAGTTTCATCCGCCTCAATCGACGGTTATTGACCGATCGGCTATCTGAGATGTATGGCAAGGAAGCTTCAATCAAGTATTTGGATCTTTTGAATCGGCACTTTATTTATAAGAACGATGAAACGAGCCTTGCACCTTATTGCGCGAGCATCACCATGTACCCTTGGTTGTTGGAAGGGACTTCAAAAATTGGCGGCAATTCAACCGCTCCAACCAATTTGAAATCCTTTTGTGGAGGCTTTATCAATATGGTTTTCATCGTTTCAAGCATGTTGAGTGGTGCTTGTGCAACGCCTGAATTTTTGATGTACATGAATTATTTCATAATCAAAGAGTATGGCAAAGATTACTATAAACGCAGCATTGAGGTGGTGGATCTATCGTTGCGGAAACGCACCATCGACAAAATCATTACAGACTGTTTTGAGCAGATTGTTTACTCTTTGAATCAGCCGACAGGAGCGCGCAATTTTCAGGCGGTATTCTGGAATATTGCCTATTACGACAAATATTATTTTGAAAGCCTTTTTGGTGAGTTTGTCTTCCCTGATGGGAGCCGTCCGGAGTGGGAATCGCTCAGTTGGTTGCAAAAACGTTTTATGGCATGGTTCAATAACGAACGCACCAAAACCATTTTAACGTTTCCTGTGGAAACCATGGCTTTGCTTTCGGAGGATGGCGATGTCAAAGACAAGGAATATGGCGATTTTGCTGCAAAGATGTACGCCTCTGGTCATTCTTTCTTCACTTACCTGAGCAGCAATGCCGACAGCTTGAGTTCATGTTGCCGCTTGCGCAACGAAATACAAGACAATGGATTTAGTTATACTTTGGGCGCTGGGGGTGTTTCCACGGGTTCAAAAAGTGTGTTGACTATCAATTTAAACCGATGCATACAGCAGGCGCAACGCGAACAGAAGCCCTATGTTGATTATTTGGAAGCAGTGGTTGACTTGGTACACAAAGTGCAGCTTGCCTACAACGAAAACCTCAAAGATTTGCAGGAGAAAGGTATGCTCCCTTTGTTTGATGCTGGCTATATCAACATGGGGCGGCAATACCTCACCATTGGAGTGAATGGTTTGGTAGAGGCTGCTGAATTCTTGGGTATCGAGATTAGCGATAATCCAGTTTATGCCGCTTTTACCCAAGAGATTCTTGGTTTGATTGAGCGCTATAATAAGCAATACCGTTCCAATGGGGTGATGTTCAATTGTGAGATGATTCCTGCCGAGAATGTGGGTGTCAAACATGCTAAATGGGATAGGGAAGATGGCTATTTTGTGCCACGCGATTGCTACAACAGCTATTTTTATGTTGTTGAGGATGATTCATTTAATGTAGTTGACAAATTTAGGATTCATGGGATGAAATATATTGAGCATTTGACGGGAGGTTCGGCTCTGCACCTAAATCTGGAAGAGCATTTGGGCGAGGTTCAATATCGGCACCTTTTGAGGGTGGCAGCTCAGGAAGGATGCAACTATTTCACGTTTAATATTCCTAATACCCTTTGCAACAGCTGTGGCCACATAGATAAGCGTTTCTTGAAAGTTTGCCCCCAATGCAATGGTCATGATGTTGACTATCTTACCCGCGTGATTGGTTATATGAAACGGGTTAGTAGTTTTTCGGTGGCTCGCCAAAAAGAGGCTGCAGAAAGGTATTATGTCAAGGGGCTTGTCGAAGATCACACCCTAATTAAGGAAGATGCTCAAGTATTATAATTACGACATCGTTTTTCGGGAAATACCCAATCACGTTACTTTGGCAATCAATATTACGAATTGTCCCAACCATTGTGTTGGTTGTCATAGCTCTCACTTGCAACAGGATGTGGGTGAAGTACTTGATGAAAATTTGTTAGATTCGCTGCTCGATCGGTATGCCACAAGCATCACCTATTTTTGTTTTATGGGTGGAGATCAAGATCCGCTCCGTGTGGCGCAGTTGGCCAAATATGTACAGCGGTGCTGGCCTGATATAAAAACCGCTTGGTATTCGGGTTGCGACAAACTGCCCGCTGGTTTCGACCTGCAGGCTTTCCAATACATCAAGCTTGGCCGATATGATGAACGGTTCGGCTCTTTGGACTCCCCGTTGAGTAACCAGCACTTGTTTAAAATAGGATCAGATGGAAACATGGAAGATATGACCTATTTGTTTTGGAGGTGTGGATTGTGATTTCAAATGATTTACCACTCAATAAGGCTAAAAATCGCCGGGAAGATGTTGTCGCGAAATAAGCAGTAGCTGTAGAATTGCCATTTAGCATGGCTTGATATGTGTAAACGAGGAGGGAGGGGTAATCGCTTTCTTCCCTCGTTTTTTTGGGAAATATCGCGATAGGTTCAAAAAAAAATCCCTAACTGAATTTCAGTTAGGGATTTGTACCCGGAGCCGGGATCGAACCGGCACGATATTGCTATCACTGGTGTTTGAGACCAGCGCGTCTACCAATTCCGCCATCCGGGCGCGCTGTGCATCATTCAAATGCGGTGCAAAAATAGCGCTTTGTTTTAAATTAAAAAATATTTGAGCTGTTTTTTTATGCTTTTGCGTCAATTTTTTTTGTGATGCGGGCATACACCACCAGCGCCACCGCCGCAACAACCCCTACTACAGCATAATAGTACCAGATATAGTGTGCATGGGCGTAGGCGGCTGCCCGCTCAGCTTGTGTTACTGTTTCGGGTAGCTTAGG
>JAGPIS010000196.1 GCA_018054835.1 Breznakibacter sp.
GGTTAAAATATTAGGCCCCACCCGCATATTGAGCGACTCCACATTGATTTACAGTGAAAACGGATGGTATGACACCCGCAACGATGTGTCACAATTGTTGAAAAATAGCTATATTCAGGGTAAAGAACACCTTCTGGAGGGCGATACCATCTTTTATAATCGCCGAACCGGTTTGGGCGAGGTTTTTGGGCGGATGGCGCTGCACGACACCACCAACCATGTGGTTATCAAAGGAGATTATGGTTTCTACAACGAATTGACAAAACTAGCGCTGGCGACCAAGCGGGCCTTGATGCTTCAAATCAGCGGTAAAGATACTTTGTTCATGCATGCCGATACTTTTAAGGTCGATCCGCTGCCCCTCGAAGATAGCCGGATCGTACGGGCTTTTCGGAATGTCAAGTTTTTCCGTTTCGATTTGCAAGGGCGTTGCGACTCGTTGGTATATGATTTTCGCGATTCCACCAGCACCATGTTTTATCAGCCGGTTGTTTGGGCGCAGGGCAATCAGATGACAGCGCAACAAGTGAAACTTTATATGAAGAATCAACTCCTATATAAAGCAGAGTTGTTGAATACAGCATTTATTATTGCCCCTGAGGACACATCAGGCTACAATCAGGTGAAAGGCAAGCAAATGACGGGATATATACGCAACAATGAATTGTACCGCATTGATGTGGATGGGAATGGGCAAACCATCTATTATCCCAAGGATAAGGAGCAGGTTATGGGTGTTAATCGTGCCGAAAGTAGTAATATGACTCTTTTTATGCGTAAGAAAAAGATCAGTGATATTATTATGCGCGTGTCCCCTGCCGGAAATATGAACCCATTGTTCGTTTTGCCTCCTGATGAACTCCAGCTTAAAGGGTTTATGTGGCTAGATAGTTATCGTCCCAAAACAAAAGATGAAATATTTCTGAAATTGGAAATCCCTGAGAGCTTTGACCAGCGCGATGAATTTGATGGGTACGAATATGAAGAGATAAAGGCACAATAAAAAAAGGGCGAAACGCCCTTTTTTTATTGTTAATACTCATCCTCATTGAAGAAAAAGTCTTCCTTGCTTGGATAATCAGGCCAGATATCTTCGATACTTTCGAATATCTCGCCATCATCCTCTATCTCCTGAAGATTTTCAATCACCTCAAGTGGTGCCCCGGAGCGGATAGCAAAGTCAATTAGTTCATCCTTTGTTGCAGGCCATGGTGCATCCTCTAATTTTGATGCCAATTCAAGCGTCCAATACATATTTGTTAATTTAACATTAAGTTTCTACTGTTACTTTATTCCTATTCTAATGCGAATATATAAAAAAAATCCATTCTTACAACTTTGGCTGCCATGGAATTTCTTTTACCTGGTAAAAATTTGTCATATATCGGGATAAAACAAAGAAATAGTCCGACAGCCGGTTCAAATAGCGGAGCACCCAGCTGTTGATTTCCATCTCCTCCGACAATTCGCTGACAATTCGTTCGGTTCTACGGCAGATGGTGCGGCAGATGTGGCAGTAGGCCACCACCGGATGTCCGCCCGGTAATACGAAATTGCTCAATGGGGGGAGGTTGCTCTCCATTAGATCCATCTCCAACTCAAGGTGCTCAATCTTCTGGTCGTCGCAATTTAGTTTGTTCCTCAAATCGGATACGCTGCTGTCGGTGGCCAAATAGGCGCCAATAACAAACAATTCGTTTTGAATGGCTATGATGATTTCTTCGGTATGGGGGTCTATGTTGTACGACCGTATCATGCCGGTGAATGAATTCAATTCATCCACTGTTCCATAGGCATTAAGGCGGTTGTTGTGTTTTTTAACCCGGGTTCCACCAATAAGGGCTGTTGTGCCTTTATCGCCTGTTTTTGTATAGACTACGCTTTTTTTCATCTGTTATCTCCTTTTATTTCAATCAAGGTGCATTTCTCTTACTCAACACCCTTGACAAGGAAATGTTTTAATTTTTTCAATTGAGTATCTGTGTGATTTTATCGTTGATGGCATCCGATTCAATATGGCCGTCGCGAAGTCGCACAATGCGGTGGGCGTATCGGGCAATATCCTCCTCGTGCGTCACCAGGATGATGGTGTTTCCTTTGGCATGAATTTCCCCGAAAAGCCGCATGATATCTGCTGATGTTTTTGAATCGAGGTTACCGGTTGGTTCATCTGCCAAAATAATCGACGGTTTGTTGATCAAGGCGCGTGCCACTGCCACCCTCTGGCGCTGTCCTCCCGATAGTTCATTGGGTTTGTGCGTCACCCGATCCGATAGGGAGACATTGAGCAGAGCCTCCTGTGCCAGTTCGATGCGTCGAGTCTTGGGCACACCCGAATAGATAAGCGGTAGCATGACATTTTCCAAGGCCGTGTAACGGGGCAATAGGTTGAACGTTTGGAATACGAACCCAATCTCCTTATTGCGTATCTCTGCTAGGTTGTCGTCGCTCATACGGCTCACATCGGTGCCATTCAGCACGTATTGTCCACCGGTAGGGGTATCCAAGGCTCCAATGATGTTCATCAGGGTGGATTTTCCTGAACCCGATGGACCCATGATGGCCACATATTCGCCTTTCGAAATGGCGATGTCAACCCCTTGAAGCGCTTTTACAACCTGTGTTCCCACCTGATAGAACTTGGTGATTTTTTTTATTTCAATAACATTGTTGTTCATGATTCAGAGTTTGGTAACGAATCTAAACTTTTTTTGTGAAAAGTCAAATGAAATTATTGTATATTATTGCAATTTACCATCTTATTTTGAAATGTTGCTTTTGGCATTCGCTTTTGAAGAAGACAATGCCCACTTGGAAAAGATCCAGGCTCACGGTGATCCTGGGATGTTGGATGATTGATTCCCAGGCGGCGCTCATCCCTTCCGACCAGTGGATGTCATCGAAAACAAAAACGGTATTGTTTGTCGCTTTCTGGAGGCATTGTTCGAAATAATGGAGGGTCGGTTCCTTGCGGTGGTTTCCATCGAACCATACAAAATCCAACTGGTCGATGCTCTCCAGTGTCTGGGGGAGGGTGTGGTCGAAATCGCCAACTACCACCTGGCTGTTGAGGCAGCCGTACTTGAGCAGTGCCTTTTTAGCCACATCGGCACAGGCCTGGCAACCTTCCAGTGTAATCAACCGCGCCGAGGGGCGAGCCATGCCAAGGTATAACGAACCGATGCCAAGCGAAGAGCCCAATTCCAATATTGTGGTCGGTTTGGTGAAATGCACCAGGCGGCTGAGCAGTTTCCCATATTTGGGTTGCACGGCTGACTGCTTTGCGATGCTGCTGATTTTTTTTCGTTGAAGGCCATTCTGTCCTGCGCCAAAATCTTGGCATGTAATAATTTGTTTCGAAACCATTAATTCCTGTCTGTATTGATCAATGGACTCGAAATGGTAAAATGGGTGTTTGCCATTGATGATCTCCGAAACCAATTCGAAAACAAATGGACTGTGTATGCCATGCCCACGCCAGTATCCCGACTGGCATAGGTATTTCAAATATTCTAACGCGGGGTGCAGATTCACTTTTTTTCTGCAAAGTAAATTTTTTTTATTTATTGTCAAGTTCTTTTTGAAGGTTTATTTTTTAATCTTATATTGTAAAGTCTTGGTTGTTTTTTACTTATGAGGCTA
>JAGPIS010000039.1 GCA_018054835.1 Breznakibacter sp.
TCATTGCAGTGAAGAAATTTTATTTTGAGGTTTTTTGTTATTGACTTTTGATGATAATGTGCTTAAATTTATATGAGTATGAATCATTCATTAAACCGTTTGTTATGTATAAGATAATCTTAACCGGAAATCTAGGCCAGGATGCCGAAATAAAAGAGGTCGGCAGTAAAAAGGCGATTAATTTGCGCGTGGCCGTATCGCTCGATCATGGAAAAGAAGGCGCTGAAAATACCGAATGGGTGAGGGCGGTTATCTGGAAATCGGAAGGACAAAGCTTGAAGGTGGCCGACTATTTGAAAAAAGGCAAACATGTGATGATTGAGGGGGTTCCCTCAGCCGAAACTTATAAAAGCAAGGAGGGGGAGACCAAGGTTTATATGCATGTCATCGTGAAGGAAATTGAGTTTTGGGGTTGATTTGATTTTAGGGGTTAATGTTGTAGTTTTTTTGGGTTTGTTTATGTTTTGATGAGGGAACGTGGGCTTTAGGGTTAAGCTCACGTTCTTGTTTTTAGCCATGGTTGTTTAGTAGTTTTTCCACCCTGGCAATCCTTTCTTCAATTGGTTCAAAGGCATCCATCCAATGAATGGTAGTGCCCTTGCGCTCCATGCCCCTAAACCAGGTCATCTGCCGCTTGGCAAACTGGTGGATGGCCACATTCAACTGGTCGGCCATCTCTTCAAAAGTCAGCTGGCCTGTGAGGTAGAGTGTGATGAATTTGTATTCCAAACCATAATAGATCAGGTCGTCGGGTGACAAACCCCGGTTGAGCAGTGCCTGCACCTCCTCAACCATGCCCTGGTTCAAGCGCTCCTTGAGCCGTTGGGTGATCTTCCTGCGCCTTGCCTCCCTGTCGATGTTAATCCCCATCACCAAGGGTCTAATTTCGGGCAGGTTCAACTCAATTTCTTGATGATCCAGGTAATAATGCTCTATCTCGATGGCTCGGATGGCTCTCGGGATGGTGTCGGTGTCGGTGTCGTTGTGCAGTTTTTTGTATCCCGATAGGATTGTCGTCAACTCCTCCAGCGTTTGCCCCTTCAACAGGCCCCGCAACGTTTCATTGACTGGCACATTGATCAGCTTGTATTTTTTCAGCACCGCCTCAATATAGAGGCCGGTGCCACCACACATGATCGGCCACCGGTTGTTTTGCTGTACTTGTTCAAAGGCCTTGAAAAAATCGGACTGGTATTCAAATACATTGTATTTGTAACCAGGCTCTGCAATGTCGATCAGGTGGTGGGGAATGGGATGCCCGTTTACTTGGTATTCGCCCAGATCCTTGCCGGTCCCCAGATCCATCTGCCGGTACACTTGGCGCGAGTCGGCGCTGATGATTTCGCCATTCAGCTTGTATGCCAGTTGGGTGGCAAAAGTGGTTTTTCCGCAGGCTGTTGGCCCCAATATCACAACCAGGTTGTATTTCGATGACATGGATTTTATTTTGTGTTTTGGATTATTGCTTGAAATTTATTTTTTAGAGCGTCATGCTGCTCCCAACGGTCAAGCAAATATAGTTAAAATTGTTGTTGCATCGGGTTTGTTGGATTTTGGTCAATCCTAAACTTTAACTAAATTTTAATGCCACCGGGTTCCTCTCATTACAAAGTAAAAATGTATTTTCGCAAGAATTTTAAATATTGAGGATGGAAAAAATAAGTTATGCTTTGGGTGTGAATATCGCCGGGAGCTTTAAACGAGAAGGTATCGAAGGGGTTGATTATGCTGCTTTTGCCAAAGGGTTTCGTGATTTGATGGATGGGGATTCATTGGATGTTACCCTCGAAGAGGCCAATCAACTGCTTCAGGAATTCTTCACCCAAATGGAAGCAAAAAAACAAAATGAAAATATTGAAGCCGGTTTGGCTTTTCTTGCCGAAAACGCTAAGAAACCCGGGGTTGTGACATTGGGCAGCGGTTTGCAGTACGAAGTGCTGACCGAAGGTGCCGGCGCAAAACCTGCTGCTTCCGATAAAGTGAAATGTCATTACCATGGCACTTTAATCGACGGCACAGTATTCGACAGCTCGGTTCAACGCGGAACTCCAGCGGTATTTCCTGTCAACGGCGTTATTGCCGGTTGGGTTGAAGCCCTCCAGTTGATGGCTATCGGTTCCAAATGGCGTTTGGTGATCCCTTCAACATTGGCTTATGGAGCCCATGGCGCTGGCCAGCATATTGGACCACATACCACCTTGGTTTTCGAAGTTGAATTGCTCGAAATTGTTTAACTCATTAATAATTCTAACTGAAATTTAATTATGAAATTTTCTAAATTGTTTGCCGCAGCCCTTTTTTCGGGTGCCATGATGGCTTCCTGCAGTCAGGTGCCATATTCTGGAAAATACACCATGAAAACCACTGTTGACAGTGTTAGCTATGCATTGGGATTCCTTGAAGCCAACCAACTTCTTCAAGTGATGGAGCGCATGCCGTTCGACACCCTCGACCGTAAGGATATGGCCAACCTCTTTGCCAATGCCAAGTTGCAAGAGCGTTACCTTGATTTCCGCAAGCAGCAGTTCGATACTTTGAACGAAGAAGCATTCCGTTATGGTATGATTCATCAGTTGCGTTTTGGAAAGAGCAGCTTCGACGATATGTCGGCCGATGTGTTGTTGCGCCGTGAGTTCGACAAGGTTAACCAGAAGAAGGAAGCTGAAAAGACATCCAAAGGTTCTGCCAACTTGGAGATCGGAAAAAAATTCCTTGAAGAAAACAAAACAAAAGAAGGCGTTGTTTCCACCGAAAGTGGCCTGCAGTATCAAATCATGACCGCAGGAACTGGCGTCAAGCCAGCTTTGACCGATCGCGTGAAGTGTCATTACCATGGTACTTTGATTGATGGCACTGTGTTCGATAGCTCAGTGGAGCGCAAGGAGCCTGCTGTATTCCCAGTGAACGGCGTTATCAAAGGATGGACTGAGGCATTACAGATGATGCCCGTCGGTTCCAAATGGAAGCTGTTTATTCCTTCTGAACTGGCCTACGGTGAGGCTGGTGCCGGAGATAAGATTTTGCCTAATTCTACCCTTGTTTTCGAGGTGGAACTGATAGAGATCGAAAAATAATTGATCTTCATCCATAGAAAGGCTGCTGGTGTAAAAACATCAGCAGCTTTTTTATCTTGTTATGTGATCTGTGGCAAAAAAGCACTATTTTTGATTGAGTGTTACATTAAAATTACTGGATATTATGAGAATAGCTGAAATACATACGGCTAAAGGCGTTATGAAAGTGGAGTTTTTTGAGAAAGATGCGCCCAAAACGGTAGAAAACTTTATCAAACTGGCCCAAGAGGGTTTTTACAATGGGTTGGCCTTTCATCGGGTGATTCCTGATTTTGTGGTTCAAGGTGGATGCCCCTTTTCAAAAGATATGAGCGACCGCCGTGTAGGCACGGGTGGTCCAGGTTATGCCATCGACTGTGAGTTGAAAGGCGAAAACCAATACCACGACAAGGGTGTGCTTTCCATGGCTCATGCTGGTCGCAATACTGGCGGTTCGCAGTTTTTCATCTGCCATGGACGTCAAAACACCAAACATCTCGACCGGCAGCACACCGTTTTCGGCAAAGTGTTTGAAGGTCTGGAGGTGATTGATGCCATCCGCGTGGGCGACCGTATTGAATCCATCAATATTATAGAACAATAATAAAATTGCGATAATGAATTATGAAATTACCGGCGTGATGCTTCTCAAGGAAGCCATCATGGATGTGAGTGCATCATTTAAGAAAAGAGAGTTCGTGATTGAGGTGCAAAACGAACGCAATTCTGCCTGGAACGACTTTATCAAGTTCCAGCTCACCCAAGATAAGTGCAGCATCATTGATGCCATGGAAGTGGGACAACTCGTTAAGGTTTCCTTCAATGTAAGAGGGCGGAAATGGGAAAAAGATGGGCGTGTGAGCTATTTCACCTCCCTGGAGGCATGGCGGGTTGAACGCGCCGATGGAGCTTCTTCAGCAGCCCCTGCACCTCAGGCCGTGGCAACCGATATTCCCCCGGCTGGACCAGAGGAAGACCTACCGTTTTGAAAAAAGAGAGCCAAAGGCTCTTTTTTTTTGTTCTTGATGCCGGATAAATGTGGAAGGGTGGTCAGGATTTAAGCGAAGATTCTTTTCTTGTGTAGGCCAAAAATCCACATGAAGGCCTTTTTTGCGGTTGAAATCATTATGGGGACATAGGTGGGTAATTTTTTTTTGATTCTTTGGAATGGCGAAACAAACTGTTTATTAGAAGATTGTCAGTGTTGGCGCCACTTTGAGTGAAAAAAAGGTGAATTTTTTTTGCCCAAGTGTTTGCAGATATCAAAACTATGGCTACTTTTGCAACGCTGAAACGATAAAACAACGGGTCAGACAAACAATGCGAAAGTAGCTCAGTTGGTAGAGCACAACCTTGCCAAGGTTGGGGTCGCGAGTTCGAGTCTCGTTTTTCGCTCAAAAAGTTGCCTATGTAGCTCAGAGGTAGAGCACTTCCTTGGTAAGGAAGAGGTCAGGGGTTCAATTCCCCTCATCGGCTCAAAAGCTTTCCAGTTCTTGGAAAGCTTTTTTTTTCTCTTTTTTTTGGGGGATAAGAATCATCCATACGAAGATTTGTGGATAAATCAAAAGGGAAGAATGAAATTATTCTTGTTTTTTGCCGATTTATTGTTGTGGTTTGTTTTTATGATGTTCCTAATTTTTTATACTTTTCAGCAGTGAAAACAAGCTGGTTTTAGCCTAGGCTAAATAGATCTAAGTTGCTTTTTTTTAATTACTAACGATAAATAATTCAGAAAATTAAGAGCTATGACAATAGTTGCAGAACCGACTCTGGAAATGATGAATGATTACCTGGAGACAGTTGTGATTGGAAAGCGTGCCGCCAAGGACGACTTTAAGGATGATGAGGATGAAGGTTTTGATGAGGACCTGGATGAGGATTTTGATGACGACGACTCGGAAGACGAGGACTTCGACGATGAAGACTTTGACGACGAGGACGAGGATTTTGACGACGAGGACGAAGACTTTGACGATGAAGATTTCACCATTGATGAAGATTTCGATCTTGAAGACGACGACTTTGAAGACGATGCTTTCGACGATGAATTCTAAAATAGAACAAGGAGCTCTAGGGCTCCTTGTTTTATTTTAGTTCATTTGGTTTAGTGTTCTTTTCACATTTTCGATTTGTTCCTTGATCTTTTCTGTTTCCCTTAATAAAAAGGAGATTTCATAGGCATCCCTAATGGCCTCCTTGTCGTAAGGTTCCATTACAATATAATGCCTTGTTTTGCCGATATACTCAATCTTTAGCGGTTTGTCGTAATGGCTCGATATGAAGTCGGCAATGCCATTGTCGCGGTTTCCTTTAAAGTTGATGATCTCCCAATGCCATTCGCCATCGTCAAAACTGCGGTTCAGCAGGCCATCCTCTTCTATGGTTTCCGATTCGGCAGATAATGATTGGTGGTAAACCTTTATCCGGTTGTGGTGGATGCGCTGCTTGCCCACATAACGGCTCGATAGGTAAAACTCTCCTGCCTTGTTGAGATAGGCCATCAGGTAGCTTCTTGAAAACGAGTTTTCGATCTTCTGGCGTTTGTGGACCAACACCGGTATTTCACCCACTTCCATATTCTCTTCGAAATTTTCCATGAGGGGTTTAAGCTCCAATTCTTTGGCTTTCAATAAGCTGTCCAGAAATGTCAAGCTGTTTTCCTGTTCCGCCCTAGTGATAATTCTCAATAGCTCTTTTGAGCGTGTTGTGAATTCAATGTTTTTGGGGTGGGTGGTCAGTATGCTGTCAATAAGTAATTTGGCTTTGTTGTACTCTTTTTCTGAAAAAAGCTTTTTGGCCTCTTTATAAATTTTTCCGGTCTGGTTGTTTTGGTCGCAACCCACGGACAGGATTAGGGTGATGGTGACGATTACGAATGGCACAAATTTCATCTCTGTTTGTTTATGGTTATGGCTGTAAAAGTAACAAGAAATGGTGATGTGGTGGTTTAAATATCGTTGATTTGTCATGAAAAAACAAGGGCCGTCCGAAATCCCGGACGGCCCTTTTCTGTCATTGTTCCTATGGTTTAATTGCTGGAGATCACCTGTCCCTCCTCCTTGTAAAGGTCTATTGGGCCGTCCAAAAGTACGGCAATCACTGTCATCTGGTTGTCTAATGCGTAGTCGGGCAAGTTGATGTAGGCAATGCCTGGAACATGGCTCCAGTAGAGTTTTCCAATGATTTGGTGCTGAAGCCGTGTTGCGCGGTTAACCACCCAGATGCGGTTGATTTTGTTTTTCAGACCTTTGATCATCAGCGGGCCGTTGGGTTTGCCATCCACCATCAAGTAAAGGATGCTCTTGTCGGCCGACAGTCGGCTGTAGCCTGCGTAATGCGGGGTTGCTATGCCCGGAAGCGACTTTTCTAAATCTTTGGCGTGCTTTTCTTTCCATTGGGCGTCCTTCATCAGGGTTGCCAGCATGGCATCGCCGTCGAGCCGTTGCCCGTTTGTTTTTATGGCGTCCTTGAATTCAATGGCAATCACCGTCACAATAGGATCATATCCTGTGGTGGGCTGCTCAATGATGATTTGATCCTGGTTGTCGCGGCTGTATTTGATCTTAGTTTTTTCGCCAACCATCCTCACGTTTTTGATCATGCCCTCCACGCCGGCAATGGTAATGGCATGTTTGGGTTGATGGTCGAGGTAAAGGTACAATGTTTTGCCTTCCTTGCTGAAAGCCGTTGGGTAGTTGGTGTGGCCAGGGAGCAACCCTGCACGGGTGCCGTAAATGGCCTCGCTGTGCTTGGTGGTCCATTGGCCAAAGGCTTTCAGGATGGCAATCTGCTCTTCGGGGATGGTTCCATCTGCTTTGGGACCTACGTCGAGCAGCAGGTTGCCGCCATTGCTGATGCAATCCACAAAGGTGCGGATCAATTGGTAAGGCGTCTTGTAATTGTTGTCGGAGGGTTGGTAGCCCCACGAATCGTTCATGGTGAGGCATAGCTCCCAATAAGGGTTGGCAGGGCGTACCACCGGAACGCCTTGTTCTGGTGTGGCATAATCCCCATAATGGCCCAGTCGGCTGTTTACAATGATGTTGGGGTTCACGCCGGTCATCATCGCGCGCAACTCTTTGGCTTTCCACTCTTCGGCGGTATGTTCCCAGTCGCCGTCGAACCAATATAAATCGGGGTTGTAGCGGTTCGACAATTCCGTCATTTGGGTGAAATAGAAGTCGGTGAATTTTCCCCAGCGTTGCGGATCGTTTTTGTAACGCACCGAATCGCGCAGAAAGGCAGGATAGTCGGGGTAAGACCAATCGATCAGAGAATAGTAGAGGCCAGCCTTCATGTCTTGAGCGCGCATGGCTTTCATGAATGGTTCCACCAGGTCCTTCTTGGCAGGCGAGTGGTCAATGGTGTTCCAGTGGTTGAAGTTGCCTTTCCATAGCGCCACACCGTCGTGGTGCTTTGAGGTCAAAACGGCGTATTTGGCACCGGCTTCTTTGAACAGTTTAGCCCACTCCTCGGCATTGTATTTCGCTGCTGTGAAGCCTTGCAGTTGTTCCATGTAAGTCTTGTGCGAGGTGTAGCCGTTGAAGAAAGACCACGACTCGTCAATCCCATTGACCGAATAGATGCCGTAATGGATGAAAATGCCCAATTTGGCATCCTGGAACCAAGCCATCCGTTCTGCTTTTTGTGCTTCCGTTTCCTGTGCTCGGGCGGTGAAAGTGGTGCCCAGCAGCATGGCAATCAACAGGGCGCCGGTTATGGAACGGCAACTGTTTTTAATTTTCCTTTTCTGATTCATTGCTTCTGTGTTTTGTTCAAAACTGGTTGCTATGTTTTTATTCGTGTTTTTTTCAATGAGCTGAATTCATACAAAAATAACGTTTTTTTACGGAATCGCACATAGTTGAAAATTTTTATCTTGATAAGGTTTTGAGCAAAAATTTTTTAGTTTAGCTTTTCCCGATGTTTTTTTTGTCATACCGTCAATTCATGTCAAAGGCCCATGGTCGATCAGAGTAACCTGTTATCCACCATAGGCCTTGTGTTTTGAGCCGAATAGAACCTGCGACTATTTATTTATGAATGTGTTGAAATATTGGCACTCTTCAATCACCTCTTTGAAGTATTGGGTGTCTGAATAGTCGTTGCTTAATTTTGCGAAATACTCTCCGGCAATAAAATCAATTTCTTCTGTTAGTTCCCCGTTGATGTATCGGTTATTTTGTTCGCATTTGGCCGCCATGAAACAGCATTTTGCTTTAAACTCCTGATTGTTGCTTGCTTGCATCGCTTTTTCATAATATGAAAGAGCCAGGGTGCAATCCAAGATCATCCTGTTCATTGATGAAAAGTCCCTTTCCCAATGGCTGAAATATCCATGATCAATTAGGTTGGTTTCGTAAAACAGTCGGAGGTTGCCAAAATAGGTGCAGTTGTAGAATCCATTGGCCATTTCGAAATATAGCTCGGCGGATTGTTTTGTGTTGGTTTTTGCTTTTCGTTCCAATTCGGCCATCCTGGTCAAGAAAGTTCTTTGTGTGTATTTTTGCCCTTGTTGAATGTGGTCGCAATCGTGGCAATCGTTGATATGTATGATGAAGGGGTCGCCCCAAAGCAATGCGTTGCCGGCTTCGGGCATCTCATTGATTTGGTTTACCGCGTCGCCTATTTTATTTTGGTAGAAGAGCTTCATGGCTTGCAACGCCACAATATCCCTTTTTGAATGGGGGTAAATGCTGATGATAAATTGATCGAACTGGCTTTTATCCTTTTTGTCCATGAACTGTTTCATCGCATGGCAGTTATCCATGCTGCTGTAAAAATTCGGGTTGGTGGTGGAGTCCAGAATCAAGGCGCGTATGGTGTCGCCGCTGGCCATCAGTTTTTGAGCCAGTCGTTTTTTGCACCACGCAAAGGCATAGCTCGACCTCAATGTTTGATCGCTATTGATCTGGTGGTGTAACCACATTAATTCATGGCTGATTTGGTTTTCAAATTTTGTGTCGGGTAGTTTTGCCTGGTTGATCCCACCAACCATTAGCAACAAACGGGCTTGGCTTTTCAATAGTTCTGAAGCCCCTGCTGTCGAAGCCAAATGCTTCAGGCTTGCCATTGCCTCCTGTGTATTGCCTCTGACCAACTCAAGATAGGCTGCTGAAATGTCCCATAATTCAGGATTGGCGGTGTTGTTCCTTGATGCCACCTCTTTGATGAATTGGTGCAGCCGGTCGTTGGCACCATCTTCTTTTACGATGTCGAAATCGTTTTTTTTATCATCGTCTTGGTAATAGTAGCCGTGAGAATCGATGGAGGGCAAAAAGGATTCCTCTGCTGTATTGATCTCCCTGGTCAATAGCAGATCCAAAAGATCCGATTTTGGATCGATGCGGTAAATCTCTTCCATGGCTCGCAAGGCGTCGTGCTTGATCCCCGTTAGCTGCCAGAGGACGCAACTTTCCCTCTTGGTTTTGGCCATATCGAGAGTTTGTTTCCACTCATTTTCATCAATGGGTTTGAAGCTTTGGAATGCCGATATCCTCATCTCAGGGCACTGGTCGAAAATGATCGAATACAAATAGTTTGCGTAAGGGGTTCCATTTGCTCTAAGATGGGCTCCAGCCACATAACCCAATGTGCGGTAGCGGATGGTATTGTCCTCTTTTATCAGCTGTTGGTTGGCATTGTAGTAGGCGATGCACTCACTGAAACTATTCTGCATAAACAGCAGTTTGACAACTTGGAAGAAATAGCGTTCTTTGATGAAGTCGTTCTTCACTAGGGCAATCATCTTTTTTCCTCCGGCAATCAGGTTGCCAATGGCTTGGCTGTCGGTTCGCCAGGTTTCGTCCTTGGCATACCAATCGTTTTTATCGAAGGTGGCATAAGGCTCGCACCGTTTGGCATAGCCCATATAATATAAAAAGTCTTTAGCGTCCACCTGGTTGGTGTATTTGAATAAGGAGTTTTTTGACAACTCTGTATCTATTGGGAATTGGTGGTCTTTGATGTAGAATATCGCGGTATCTATTTCACCAATGGAGGCCTTGTATAGGAAGTGCCTCAAGTCATCTGGCGCCACCTGTTGCTTGAAGAATTGGTGCCACTCCTTGATGTTTGTGTCGTCGAATAAATTCAGGTTGTTGTAAACCATTGGTATGCCATAGAATTGCATCAAGGAGCGGAAAAACGGCTCTTTGCCTTCTTCTTTGGTCAGGTTTGGGGTGAACATGGAGCTGAACCAGTCTTCCATATCAATGTCGGCGCAGGCACGGGTGTCGCTCCTGTTACCCAGTGTCAGCAGTAGGCTAACGGAAACAATCAATAATGGCGTGAATATCCTCTTTTGCATATCTGTCAATGGTTAATGAATCCAATCTGAAGAGAACCACCCGGCGCGATTCTCTGTTGATGTGTTTTGACAATAGTTGGGCAGCTTCCAATGCCAGGTGCTTGTCAACGGTTTCGAGGCGGAGGTGGTCACCCCTCTTCAAATAACTTCCTCTGAAATATTGTGGATGGTTAACCACGCAAAGGTTGTTGGTTTTGGCCTCAATGCCCGGTAGAGCCGTTAACTCTTCCAGGTAGGTGTTACTCAATAGTTCAATCACTTTCTCGTTGCGTACATGCACTGCCCACGAAAAGATGGGTAGTGCTACATCCAAGGGCAGTGGGTACTCTTTTATCGATTCCATGTAGGGTGCAGCATCCTTTGTGTTGAATATGGAGTTGCGTCCGGTATTGCCCTTGATATTACCCATGTTGTAAAACATCAACATGCCCCTGTCAACGGGTGGGATGCCTGTGCGCTGGTGGTGTTTGATTTGATGCAACCTTATGGTTGCACTGCTTTTCATGTTTTGTTGTTTCAATTTGTTGGTCAACTCTTTTAAAAAGAGAAAATAGTTGTCCCGGGTTGATTCACTCCAATCGCAGTCTATTTGTAATTCATCAACCATCAGGTTGTTGGTGTTTGTTATGTGTAGGACTAAGCTGAGAACTTCTTCAGCCAATTGTTTGGTGTCTCTCGAATTGAGATTGGAAAATACTCTGTTTGTGATGAAAACCACAGGGATGACTTGTTGATGAAATGGGGGCTGGTTGTAGAAATCGATGACGCCAATTGGCTTTGCTTCTTTAAGTTCCTGATTCCAGTCAACATCAAAATAACGGATGAATATTTCATTGGATGCCAGCTCTTTGATAATGCCATTCTCTTTTTTAGATAGTTTGAATTGTGTCTTCCAATAGTAAAACGAAGGATTGATGGTGTGTTTTGTGGCGATGGCTGTTATTGCTGCGAGAAGCACCATTGCAACAGTGATGGCGATGGGCCCCTTTAATTTTGATGCTCCTGGGGAAAACACACAGGATAATTTGGTCTTTGCCATATTGCAGAAATGAATGGGCGAAAGTAATTAATTGTATCGTTTTTCATGTTTATTTTAATTAAATTTAATGGTTTAATCATCTTGTTTTGAATGTTATGGGAAAAGAAGCAATAAAAGTGGCCTCGGTTGATGTGAAAAAATTAATCGGACTGTTGAATGCGGCGCTCTCCGAAGAGTGGCTGGCGTATTATCAATATTGGATTGGTGCCCGTTTGATGGAAGGCCCCATGCGCAGCGAAGTGGAACCCGAGTTGCTGGTTCATGCCGACCAGGAGCTCAATCATGCCATGCTGGTGGTGAACCGAATCATCCAGTTGGGCGGCACGCCTGTGATCAACCCCAACCAGTGGACGCAGCTGGCGCGCTGCCAGTACGACGAACCCAATGATCCTTATATTGAAGTGATCTTGGAGCAGAATCTCAAGGGTGAACGGTGTGCCATTCAACGGTACCAGGAGATTGCTGATTTTACGGCCGGTAAGGACCACTCCACCTACCAGTTGGCGGTTCAGATTCTGAATGAAGAGGTGGAGCATGAGAATGACATTGAAGCCTGGCTGGCCGATTTGACCCGGATGAAAGAAGAGTGGAAGAAAATGCGTTTGTAATAACCTAAATATTTTTTGCTATGGAAGAACAAGTTTA
>JAGPIS010000197.1 GCA_018054835.1 Breznakibacter sp.
GGTACGACAGCACCTCATTGCCTTCGAAAACCAGCGAATTGACCTTCACCTTTTCCTTTTTATCCACATTGACATCCAAAAGGACGTGGTTGGGTTTGGAGGGGTCTTCTTTTTGCATGATGTTGACAGTGGTGTTGTAAAAGCCTTTCTCCACAAAATAGTCGGTAACATATTTCTCGGCCCGAGTCACCATAAATGGAGTCACCTGTTGGCCTTTCATCATGGCCACCTTACCGCTGATGGTTTCAATCTCGCTCTTTTTCAATCCATGAAAGAAAATATCGCTCAACCGGGGTCGTTCCTGAAGGTGGATTTGCAAAGCTGCCTGTTTGGAATCGGCGCTAGGGGTGAAATAAATCTTCACATCGGAAAAGAGGCCATGATCCCAGTAACGGCGTATGGCTTGGGATATTTCATCCCCTGGGATGGGGATGGTTTGTCCCACGCGCAAACCGGATAGGTTGACCAAAATTTTGGCATCGAGGTTTTCGACGCCAACCACTTCAATTTCTGAAATCACATATTTACGTGGGTTACCCGAATAAGAGATATATGAAACTTCCTCTTGTGCAAATACCGATGAAAATGAAAACAATAAGAACAAGAATAAATTAAGGTTCCGCATTATAATTAAGTTTTCTTCTTTTACTTTTTTAATTGATCACTCGTCAAACCAAATCGACGTTCTCTATTCTGATAATCCAATAAAGCCTCATAAAAATTTTCTCGCCTGAAATCAGGCCAAAGGGTCTGGCAGAAATAAAGTTCTGCATAAGCGATTTGCCACAACAGGAAATTACTGATCCGGTGCTCCCCACTGGTGCGGATGAGCAATTCGGGATCGGGAATACCCTTGGTAGTCAAAAAGCGGGAGAACAAAGCATCATCGATGCCCTCGACAAGCACACTGCCTTCTTTAACGCCCTGTGCAATGCCCTTAACGGCATTAATAATCTCCCATCGCGAACTGTAGCTAAGCGCCAGAGTCAAAGTAAGCCCGGTGTTGGATGCTGTTTGTTGGATGCAATCGTTCAATTTTTTCCTCACATTGGAAGGAAGCGACTCATGGTTGCCAATTGCATTCAAGCGCACGTTATTCTTCAATAAAGTCTTGGTTTCGGAACTGATGGTGGATACCAACAGCGACATCAACGCATCGACTTCCATTTTGGGACGGTTCCAATTTTCCGTTGAAAATGCATAAAGCGTCAGATACTCTATTCCAATTTCGGCAGCAGCCTCGGTGACTTCACGCACAGCCGTCACGCCGTGCTGGTGACCGAATACGCGGGCACTGCCCCTTTGTTTTGCCCATCGCCCATTACCATCCATAATAACGGCCACATGCTTTGGCATTTTTTCTTTTATCAATTGGTCTTTCAACGACATACTTCAATTTGTTTGGTTTTGAATAACGCAACCAATAATTTTGATCAACTTAATACCCTCCATTGCAAGCAGTTTTCCGACGCGAAAAACTAAACGCAACAGTAATTCCGGTAAATGAATACCAATCGTTATTGTGGGTCAATGCCTTTTCGTCAAACCCATAAGGATCATCGGGATTAATGATTCCCGAGCCACCCACATAATCCAGGTCGTCCACAAAAGTTTTTCGAAAGGTCCATTCAGCCCCAATCCGGATCCAGTTATTCAATTTATACTTGGCACCGACTCCGAAAGGCAAAGATAATACAAAAACTGTTTTATTTTCTTCATTTTGCATTTCGTCGCCATATCTTTTATAAATTGTGGTGGCCAGGCCGAAACACAAGTAAGGGGTAAACCTGGTATTGGAAATAAAAGAATGGTCGTACGACATGAAGTTTAGCTCCATTTGTGCCGACACATCGGCAATGGTGCGCGAAAAGGAGTAACCCACACCAGTGGAATTGGGGAACAACACCCCTTTTGAGGGGTATTCGCCGCTCAAATCGGTGAGGGTGGCACTTCCCTTGAAGGCAATGCGGTCGGTCATATTATACCGTACCAGGCCACCAAAGGCCGGATGGGCATTTTTAAAGGGAGTTGAAGGATTGAGATCCCCATAATAATAACCGCCACCCACAAATGCACCTATTTCAAAACGGTTTTGCGCCTCAACTCGGCACCCCCCCATAAGGAGCATGCCCAGTAAAATGGGGAGCCAGCCAACCTGTTTATATATAACCGAAAATGAAAACAATAAACTTCAATTTGATGTAAAACCTCAAAAAACCTAAATCCTAGAACTTCCAAATGGTGTTTAAAGAAAACCCATTTTTTTCAATTTTATTGTATTTACTCAACAAAAGTTAGCCTGATCCGTTCCAACAGCCCACAAGGATCAATTTCGTTTGTCGGCACCCCACATAAGCTTGTTGCGCAAGGTGGCATAAAAGGAACAACCAAAGAAACGGATCACGTTGATGCGAAAAGCTGCCTTTTTGATGCGCAGGCGGCAATTATTTGCATAAACAAAATTGCGGCTATCCAGCGAAGCCAGAATCTTTTTTCCCCTCCCCTCAATGTGAAGGTCGATCACCACATCGTTGGGCACCACCAATGGCCTAACATTCAAATTATGGGGCGCAATGGCCGTTATGATAAAATTGGGCGAACCGGGATGCATCACCGGCCCTCCTACGCTGAGCGAATAGGCGGTGGAACCGGTGGGCGTAGCCACAATCAACCCATCGGCCCAATAGGAGTTCAGGAACTCATCATTCAAATAAGTATGGATGGTGATCATCGAGGAGCTGTCGCGTTTGGTGATGGCCACTTCGTTGAGGGCGAAATTGACCCCATCGATGGGCACACAGCTCTCCATGCAAAGCAAATCGAGGTGTTCGATACGGTAATTGCCCAAGAAAAGGTCTTGCAGCGATTTTTCTATCTCGTTTTGGGAGGTGTCGGCCAAGAAACCAAGCCTCCCGCTGTTGATCCCCAGTACGGGAATGGCCGAATCCCTAACGAAGGTGACCGTTTCGAGAAAAGTGCCATCGCCGCCGATGCTCAGCACCACATCAACAGAGCCGCTTTCCAGGGGCGACTCGAAGGTGTCGCACCCAGGCAGAGTGATGCGGCAATTACTCCCCAGAAACTCCAAAAAAGGCTTGTAAACAACTAAATGAACGCCATTTCGATTCAGGATATCGAGTAGGCTGCACATGGATTCCCGAAAATTATTATCGAACCGCTTGCCAAAAAGAGCTATTCTCATCAGAGTTGATTGGATTAGAAAAATTCAATAAATACCATTCGCAAAAAAAGCATTAAATATCAAGGTAACGCAAAAAAGCGTCATAATTATTCTTAATTTTATCATCCAACGCTTCATCCATGGATGAAATAACCCGGATATTGTACCCAAAGCGCTCGAACGAACGCCGGATAGGACCCAGCTCAATGACATTGATTTTAATAACCACATGGTAATATTGTTCCTGCTCATCCTGGGTGACATATAAGCTAAGCACCTTGGCATCGGCATCCTCAACAATGCGTGCCAACGCCGACAGGTTGTAATCGTGGGGTTTGAGCTCCAGTTCGATGATCCCACCAGGGGTTGAGGCTGCCACAATGCGGTTAAAGTGCCAAATCAGGTTCGACTGCGTGATCA
>JAGPIS010000198.1 GCA_018054835.1 Breznakibacter sp.
TGGTGATTCAAACCTACTTCATCTTCTTCATCTCCTGGTTTGGTGGGCGTAAGTTGAAGCTGCCCCACGCCATCTGTTCCCCGGCAGCCATGATTGGTGCCAGCAACTTTTTCGAACTGGCAGTTGCTGTGGCCATTGCCCTCTTCGGGTTGCAGTCGCCTGCCGCGTTGGTGACGGTTGTAGGGGTACTGGTGGAAGTTCCGGTGATGCTCTCGTTGGTGAAATTGGCCAACAAGTGGAAATATTGAGAAAAGACTCCTAAACGTATGGACAAAAAAAGATCCGGTTCTACAACCGGATCTCTTATGAACAAGTGATTACTGTGAAATCATCTTAGCCAGTTTCTTGCGCCCAAAAAAGATGCGGCTCTTGACGGTGCCAATGGGCATATCCAGTTGCTCGGCAATCTCCTTATATTTATATCCCTCCATGTGCATATTCAAAGGCACTTTGAAATCCTGATCAAGCTTACCCATAAAGAGGTGTATCTCATTGGTTGTACGGAACACTTCAGGCGTCTCTTCAGTATAGTATTTATTGGAGAGGTAACCAATCTCATCAACGAGCATTGGGGATTGTTTCATTTTATACTTCCTCCGGTAACTATTGATAAATGAGTTGCGCATGATGGTGTACATCCAAGCCGAAAAGTTGGTGTCCATGGCAAATTTATCCTTTGACGAAAGCGCCCTAAAGTTGGTTTCCTGCAACAAATCCTGTGCATCGTTGGAATCCGAAGTGAGAGACAATGCATAGTTTAACATTTTCTGTTGAACTCCCACTAGTTTGTAATTGAATTGTTCTGCGGTCATAATATGGAATTTTTGTTCAAACAATTATTTCATTTCCAAAATACCAATCACTCTACGATTAATATCATCCTCTCATACTCTTCAACCCTAAACCACAAATCAACAACACAATAGAGCATTTATTTATTTCAGTATTTAATTACTTAATTACATCAACAAAAGTCGTGATTGATTTTTAAATATCCAAATTGTTTAAGGTTTATTTTAAAAAATAAAACACAAAACCGGCAATACAGACTCCAAAATTGATTTTTCGTTCAATCTTCCATATAAATTTAGGGCAAAAAAATTAACTAATCCAGCTTTAAGGAGCAATTGTTGTAAAAAATCAAAGTGGATCGCAAAAAAAAATCCGCCCCAAAAACAAGGCGGATTCTAAATAAAGGAACCTCTATTTATTGCGTAACAAATTCATGCACTTTCCGGGCCGTTTCGCGACCCCGGGCAATGGCCGTAACCACGAGACTAGCCCCAGTGGCAGCATCGCCGGTAGCAAAAACACTAGGCCGGCTGGTGGTAAAATCGTGCGCCACCTTGATATTTCCTCGTCCATCAAGTTCCAGACCTAATTCGGCCACCAAACCTTCGTGAACGGGCGACACAAACCCCATGGAGAGCAGTACCAATTGGGCATCCACCACAAAACTACTGCCAGGTTTTTCGGTCATCACCATCGATCCTTGACCATTTCGGCTCCATTCCACCTCAACCAGCTCCACTTGTTTAACCTTTCCATTTTCACCGATAAACCGTTTGGTATTGAGGCTCCAGCGCCGTTCACACCCCTCTTCGTGCGAGGAGGATGTTTTCAACACCGTGGGCCAGAAAGGCCAGGGATTATTGGAAGCACGATCGACAGGCGGCTTGGCCATGATCTCAATCTGCATCACCGAAGCGGCTTTCTGACGATTGGAGGTGCCCACGCAATCGCTGCCCGTGTCGCCCCCGCCAATAACCAGAACATTCTTGCCCCGAGCCGACAAACGTTCCTTCGCATCAATTTCCTCTCCCCGAACCACTTTATTCTGCTGCTTAAGGAAATCCATGGCAAAATGGATGCCGTCCAGTTCGCGACCCTCCACCTGGATATCGCGTGGCTTCATGGCACCTATAGCCAACACCACAGCATCGAAATCAGCAATCAAAGCCTCACCGGTAATATCAGTTCCCACATGCACATTGCACCGAAACTCAACACCTTCTGCCTCAAATATTTTAATGCGCCGGTCAATCACTTTCTTACTCAGCTTGAAGTCGGGAATGCCATACCGCAACAACCCGCCCACGGCATCGTCCCTCTCAAAAACCACCACATGGTGCCCAGCTTGATTAAGCAGGTCGGCCGCACTCAAGCCGGCAGGTCCGGAACCAATCACGGCAATCCGCTTTCCCGTCCGGTGCTTGGGCACCTTGGGTTGAACATACCCCATGTCAAAAGCCCGCTCCATAATGGCCGCCTCATTTTCGCGAATAGTCACCGCATCGTGGTGGATGGCCAGGGTGCACGATTTCTCACAGGGATGGGGGCAAATGCGCCCAGTGAACTCCGGAAAACTATTGGTGGACTGCAAGATTTCGCTGGCCAGCTTCCAATCCCCCTTCCAGGCAGCATCCTGCCATTCGGGAATTTTACTGCCTACTGGACATGCCCAGTGACAGAATGGAATACCACAATCCATGCAGCGCGAGGCCTGCAACCGACGATCTTGTTCATTTAATGTTTGCTCTACCTCACCGTAATCGTCGATACGCTCGGAGATGGGTCGGTTGCCGCCATCCTTGCGGGCAACCTTCATAAAACCTTTGGGATCTGCCATGATGATCTCAATATTAACCGACAGTGGGATATAAAACAATCCCTAAATCGTTATGATACAAAACAAAACTACTCTCTGATATATGGTGCATCTTCGGTGGCCTGAAGCTTTTGTTCCAGCTCCCTGATTTTCTGTTCCTGAAGCACTTTGCGGTACTCAAATGGAATGACCTTGACGAACTTGGGCTGATAAAAACTCCAATTGACCAAAATCTCGCGTGCCCGCTCGCTGTTAGTCAACAGCAGGTGCTCATTGAGCAGCCACTGCAACTCCTGTACGTCGGCCAAATCGCCAACCGGTTCAAGATCGACCAGCCCCTTGTTGCAATAGTAATCGAACGACCCGTCTTCGTCAAGCACATAAGCGATCCCACCACTCATCCCGGCTGCAAAATTCCGTCCGGTCTTCCCTAGCACCGCCACGCGACCCCCGGTCATATATTCGCAACAATGGTCACCAACACCTTCCACCACAGCCATGGCACCAGAGTTGCGCACGGCAAAACGCTCGCCTGCCACACCGCGCACACTCAGGAATCCACGGGTGGCACCATAAAGAACGGTATTGCCAATAATGATGTTCTCTTCTGGCTTGAAGGAAGAACCAATGGGCGGCACCACCACAACTTTACCTCCCGAGAGCCCCTTGCCCAAGTAATCGTTGGCATCGCCCTCGAGTCGAAAAGTAACCCCTTTCACCAGGAAAGCGCCGAAACTTTGTCCGGCACTACCGGTGAAGGTGGCATGTATGGTGTCGGCGGGAAGTCCCTCTTCGCCATAGCGTTTCGAAATTTCACCCGACAACATGGCACCAACAGTACGGTCAGTGTTTTTTATTGGCCTTGCCAGCCATACCTTTTGTTGACTCATCAACGAAGGCTGTGCCATCTTGATCAGATCCACATCCATCACCCCGTCAATATCATGTTTTTGAGCCATGGTTTGTAAGAGGGGATACTTCA
>JAGPIS010000199.1 GCA_018054835.1 Breznakibacter sp.
CTTACTGCTTTCTCCTTGTCGCAATTTCGGCAGGTATCCCCTCCGATATATCATTTGCCCAATCATCAAATTTATTCAATAATTTTTTAATCATAAACTGGCACTTTATCGTAGCGAAAAACTGGCACTTTTTTACTTGCTATTTATAGGAATTATGTATTTTAGTATTGCGTCTTTATTACCCCGAGGTATTTTTAAAATTTATCCTTATGGTCCGATACCTTAATTCACTAATCGTTTGTTTGTTATTATTTTTCTATCCTATGTGTCATGGGCAAGAACAGTCTTCAAAAATGTGTGAAGATGTATTTTTTTATATAACAATGAGGGTGGATGAAGCGAAAAAGAATAGTCGATATTATCCGCTTGTTTTACTTATTGATAATCAGAGTAAGGATAGTGTTCGAATTGACAATTTTAATAAGAGTGTTTTTCACAAATTAGATTTTACGAGAAAAAGAAAATCATTTAGCTGGGAATTTTTAATAACGTCAAATCGAGTTCCTGACGATATTATTATTGTTACAGGTACAACGCCTAAGGATCAGTTATTTGGAGATGATGTGGAAGTTGTTATTCCTCCAAATAGCACGTTTATTTCTGATATATACATACGATATTCTTCATTTATTAGATATGGCAAAGGATATTACAAACTGTGCCTTTATTATGAAGGATGCAACAGATGTATTGCTGAATTGCTTATCAAGAGTGATTAAATAAATTGCCAGCATTCTTTTTTCCAATGCTTTTTCTATTTCTTACCTATAAAAGTTTTCTCGGTTAGGTGCCATGTTTTTTCTATCTTTCAGCCATCAAAAATAGTATCAGAATGAGTAGAATCGTTTTATTGCTGGGTTTGGCTGCCCTGTTGTTTTCGTGTGGCCGCGACATCAAGTATCCCAATGTTTCCAATATGGATGTGAATGTGGAAGTGATTCCGTTTTATTCTGATTTGTTTGCCATCTCGCAAGGTCAAGAGACGGAAGGGGTTTTGCATTTGAAGGAGAAGTACGGCGATTACCTTCAACTGTACTCTTCGCAAGTGATCAAGGTGGGATCGGTGGACGATGAGCAATATGTATCCAACCTTATGAAGTTTGTACAATACGAACCTAACCAGGAAGTTTTGGCTGCTTGTGATTCGGTGGTTGATGGTTATCCTGCATTGTCGGATGAGCTTTCGCAGGCTTTTAAATATTTCAAATACCATTTTCCCGAAATTCCGGTTCCCGAGGTGTACCTGCACCTTTCGGGCTTCAACCAGTCGATGTTCATCGATTCCTCCTTTGTCAGCATCAGCGTTGAGAAATACTTGGGAGCCGATTGCCGCTTCTACCAATGGCTCGAGGTACCCGTTTATTTGCGTAGTGCCATGACGCCTGAAAAAATGGTGCCCGACGTGATGAAAGCCATGCTGTATGCCTGGCATCCCGACAGCAGCAAGTCGGATAACCTGCTGAGCCAAATGATTTATCAGGGAAAAGTGCTTTATGGGGTGAAATCGATGATGCCTGATTTGCCCGATAGCCTGTTGTTCGATTTTACCGCCAAACAGCTCAAGTGGTGCAGCAATTACGAAGCCGACATGTGGTCGTATATTGTGGAGAAAAAACATCTCTACGGAACCAACCGGCTCGATATTCAAAAATTCATTGGCGATAGCCCTTTCACCTCCTTTTATGGGCAGGACTCGCCGGGAAGAGCCATCCTGTACAATGCTTTCCAGATTGTCAAAGCCTATATGGCACAAGATGAATCGCTTACCTTGCGCTCTCTTTTCGAGAATACAAATGCCCAGGAGATTCTTCTCAAGTCTCGGTATCGCCCATAGAGCGTTCTGCAAGCTATTTTTACACCATGAATGGAACATCGGGGTAATAATTTTAAAAATATCACGTTATTCAATTGTTACGATGCCGGCGGTAGTTTGAAAGGCCGGCATTTTTATTTTTGGATGTTGCTATTCTATGGAGTTAAGTATAATTACAGTGACGATGAACCATCTCACTTTTATTAAAAGGCTCTTGAAATCTATTTTTGACGATCATCGGCCAACAATGGATTTCGAGTTTGTGATGGTGGATAATTGTTCAACAGATGGGACGGTTGATTTTGTCAGGAATCATTACCCGCAGGTGAAAATCATTCAAAATACCGAAGTGGCAGGATTTGCCGCCAACAACAATAAGGGAACCCGTGCGTCAAGCGGGAAGGTTTTGGCATTTATCAATCCGGACATCCAATTGCTCGAGGGGTCGATTGATGCGATGGTTCATTGTGTCAATAACCATCCCGGAGTAGGAATTGTTTGCCCGCAACTGCTCAATGAAGATTTGTCATTTCAGTATTCGGTGCGCCGGTTTATGAATATTAAGATTTTATTCAACCGGTTTTTGTCGCTAGGTCGCGATCATGCCACCAATCTATCGGTCTCAAACTATTTGATGAAAGATTTGAGGTTGTCCACCCATTTTGTTCCTGTGGATTGGGCTATTGGTGCCGCTTTCGTTATGAAACGTGAAGTTTATGATGCCATTGGTGGGTTTGATGAGCGTTATTTCCTTTATGTTGAAGACATGGATTTTTGTTTGCGGTGCTGGCAGCATGGTAAGATGGTGGTTTATTTGCCGGAAGTGAAAATGATCCATACCCATCGCCGGTTGAGCCGTAACCTTTTCAACAAGCACTTTTGGATCCACTTGCAATCGGCTTGTTATTTCTTTTATAAGCACGGGTTTTATGTCAAAAGTATGATTTGAATTATTCTATATTTGCTGTTGGAATTTGTAGATGCCATATTTTGTGCGCAATTAATCAAACAACAGTCTAACACATGAATTTATTGGATACATACCGGCATAAAGGTCTCCGTTTGCGCTTGGTGGCCGAGTTGCGGGCTAAAGGGATTCGCGATGAACGGGTGCTCGAAGCCATCAACCGCGTGCCCAGGCATCTGTTTCTTGAGAGCAGCTTTGTGAATTTTGCCTATCAGGACAAAGCCTTCCCCATTGCTGCCGGGCAAACCATTTCGCAACCCTATACGGTTGCTTTCCAAACTCAGACACTTGGTGTTGAAAAAGGGGAGAAGGTGCTCGAAGTCGGCACCGGGTCGGGCTTCCAGGCTGCTGTCCTGATGGAGATGGGTGCTTCACTCTTTTCCATCGAGCGGCAGCAGGCGCTTTTTCAACGAACCATCCCATTCTTGCAGTCCCTCGGCTATCGGGGGCGTTTCTTTTTTGGCGATGGCTACCAGGGATTGCCCGAATGGGCTCCTTTTGATAAAATAATTGTGACGGCCGGCGCCCCTTATGTGCCCGAAGCGCTTTTGGTGCAGCTCAAAATCGATGGCGTGATGGTGATTCCTGTTGGAGATGACGTCCAGAATATGATTAAAATAGTACGCCTCTCCGATGATGAGTTTGAACAGGTGGACTTGGGCGCATGTGCTTTTGTGCCCATGCTCGAAGGTGTTAATAAATAAAACGAATTATCATGATAAAAATTGATGTGCTTACTTTCAATCCTTTCCAGGAGAACACTTATATCCTGAGCGACGAAACCCTAAAGTGTGTGATTGTCGATCC
>JAGPIS010000040.1 GCA_018054835.1 Breznakibacter sp.
TTTCAACACCTATTTCAGGGGGAACAAAGATTTTGAAGTGGTGGCCTTTACAGCTGCCCAAATTCCCGATATCGACAACCGATCCTATCCTGCCGAGCTGGCTGGCGAACTTTATCCCCAAGGCATCCCAATCTTGGCAGAGGAACACCTGCCCGACCTTATAAAGCGTATGGAAGTGGACATCTGTGTGTTTTCGTACAGCGATGTCCCCTACCAAAAAGTGATGAACCTGTCGGCACTGGTCAATTCGGCGGGAGCTTCATTCTTGATGCTTGGCCCCCACCAAACCCAGATAAAATCGACCAAACCGGTGATCTCCGTTTGTGCCACACGCACCGGTTGCGGTAAAAGCCAGACATCGCGCAAAGTAGTGGAAATATTGATGAAATTGGGCTTGAAGGTTGTGGCCATTCGCCACCCCATGCCCTATGGCGACCTGAACAAACAAAAAGTGCAACGCTTTGCCGCCATAAGTGACCTTGCAAAACACCAGTGCACCATTGAGGAGATGGAAGAGTACGAGCCACATATTGTGCGCGGCAACGTGATTTATGCCGGCGTCGATTACGAGGCCATCCTGCGTGAGGCCGAAAAAGATCCCGACGGTTGCGATGTGATCCTATGGGATGGCGGCAACAACGACTTTTCATTTTATCAAACCGACCTGCTCATTACAGTGGTCGATCCGCACAGGGTGGGACATGAACTCTCTTACTACCCCGGCGAAGTAAACTTGCGCATGGCCGATGTGGTCATCATCAACAAAGTGGACAGTGCCAATCCGGCTGATGTGGAACAGCTGAAAAAGAATATTGCCAGCGTAAACAGCAAAGCAGTGGTAATTCCTTGCAATTCGCCCATCCGGGTTGACCATCCCGAGTTGATAGATGGCAAACGGGTATTGGTGGTGGAAGACGGGCCAACCCTCACCCATGGCGAGATGAAATTGGGGGCAGCCTTGCTGGCAGCCCGTCAGTATAATGCCAAAACCATTGTTGATCCTCGTCCCTACCTGGCAGGAAAACTCAAAGCCACTTTTGCCACCTATCCCAACATTGGGCACCTGCTGCCAGCTATGGGATATGGTGACGAACAGATCCGGGATCTGAAGCAAACCATCGACAACACCGTTTGCGATACCGTCATCATTGGCACACCCATCGACCTAAGCCGTATTTTCACCATTGGGAAAAGCCACACGCGAGTTCACTACGACTTGGAGGAGATTGGCGGAAGTCGTCTGGATGAAATAATAAAAGATTTTGTTGAAACCCACCTTGGGTAAATTGGGGATTATTGGGATGATGCCTGTTGTTGCAAAGAACAATGGGCATCTTTTTTTGTTAAAACCTTATCACCAATGATTCCTTAATAACTGAAAACAAATGAGACTGATAACAAAAAAAAGGTTTTACATCCCTGCCACTTTTTTAATGGCATTGATATTGGTTCTGTACTTTGCCTCCGATATAACCCGCCATTACATCCAGAAGAACAGCAAGGAGATGGTTGGGCGAGTGATTCAACTCAATGAGCTGCACTTCAACTACTACAATGTGTCGGTTCGCGCCAAAGGCTTCAAAATATTTGAAGATGACAACACAACCATTTTTGGCGGTTTCAGAGAGTTGTTGGTTGATTTCCAGCCATGGAATCTTCTGCATGGCGAATATGCATTTTCGCAAATATTGATTGATAGCGCATATGTTTTTGTGTTAAAAAAGGAAGAAGGCTTCAATTTCGATTCACTTGTGCCACAGGATACCGTTCCCGCAAAGGACACCCTGGAAACTACCTCCAACTTAAAATTCCTAATTGAAAACATCCAGCTGCTAAATGGGAAAGTTGATTTTTACGATGCCACCGTTGACAACCGGATTGTATTGGACAACCTCAATCTTACCTTGCCGCAAATTGCCTGGAACAACCAAGAGAGCAAGGCTGGCGTCAACTTCATGTTGGGCGAGCAAGGGACGGTGCATTTGGGAGCTAAGGTGAACCGTTCACAAAAAGAGTATAACGTGGAAGTTCAAACCAGAAATATAGACATAAACTTTTCAAAAAATTATTTGACCCCATACATTAAAATAAACGAGATTGGCGGGTTGCTTGATCTCAATCTAAGAATTACTGGCTCCTCTGAAAACTATGGAGATATCGTTGTCAGGGGATCAGCCATACTGAACGGCTTATTGATGACTGATTCGGCCAATGTAGAGTTTTTGAAAGCCAAACATCTAGAGGTAGTTCTGGATTCCTTGGATTTGAAATCATTCCATTTCAATGTGGACACCCTCAGGTTGGTTGAGCCCTACCTTTATACGGAATTGATGCCAAAAACAACTAATCTAGAGCGCATACTCCAACCGGTGCTATCGTCGATGGAGACAGAAAGCGATACAACCATTGAATCCCAAGAAGAAGAAATACATTACAAGATCAATCATCTTCAAATTGAAGGAGGTGAGATAATGTATAACGACAAGACGCTCAACCGTCCATTCCAATACCGTTTCCAAGATATTGTCCTTACAATGGAGGGGCTCTCCGATGAATCTCAAGAGGTAAGCACTTCCTATTCCATCAATTTGAACGATATGGGGATGCTGAAAGGCAACACGCGCTTCAACATGCTGGATCCCTATCAGATCAACCATCAAGCCAAAATATCCCGCCTACAATTACAAAGTTTCTCGCCCTATTCAGAGTATTTCCTGGCACACAGCATTACAGCTGGACATTTCAATTACGATTTTTCCATTGAAATGAGTCGTCCCAGACTCACAAATAAGAATAGTGTTAAAATACAAAATCTAAAATTTGGAACCAAAACAAGGGATACAACGGCCACCAAGCTCCCGGTTCGCTTTGCCCTCTATCTACTTAAAGATAAGGACGATAAAATAGAATTCGAATTACCGGTAACAGGCAATCCTTCTGACCCTGAATTCAAATTAGGACGCATCATTTGGAAAACCGTTGCAAATTTCCTGGTAAAAACAGCGACAACTCCATTCAATGCCCTGGCAAGCTTGGCAGGAGGTGATCCCAACCGTTTAAAAAGCATGGATTTTGAGCTGATGCAGGACTCCATCATGATCCATCAAAAGGAAATACTGGATAAAATAATCCAGATCCATCAGAAAAAACCGGAGCTTTTATTCACTTTTGAACAATTTACTGATCCGGCTCTTGAGCGAGAGATGATTGCTGTTGCCGAAGCCAAGAAAATGATGGTTGCCAGCCTGCCTACCAATGATTCAATGGTTGTGGAATTGGATGAACCAGTCTGGATCGACTGGATCAATGGCCGACAACCCGACTTGTCGCTTTCATTGGAGACTCGTTGTATGAACCTGGTTGGAGCCTCAAAAATAGCTGGCATATTCTCCCAAAAGATGACCCACCGCAATGAATCGTTAAAAAATTACCTTGAACAAAATGGTATGACGCCAACAGCATTCCGCATCCAAATTGCAGATCTGAACAATATGGCCTCCGAAATGAAAAAGCCTCATTTTAAAATAGATGTTGAGTTGCCCTGACAAGTTGTTTCAAACCATTTATCAATTTCAATTGTTAATGAGAAAAAAAGCTTATACTTTTAACCCGGAAAACAAGACAAGAGACAATATATTATATTAACTTATAAAAACATAGCTATGTTGATTGAATTAACAGATGCCAATTTCGAAGAGATCGTTCTGAAATCGGACAAACCAGTTTTAGTGGATTTTTGGGCAGAATGGTGTGGTCCATGCCGTATGATCACCCCCATCGTCAAAGAGTTGGCCGATGAGTATGGCGACCAAGTTGTCATCGGGAAAATGGATGTTGACAGCAATACTTCCATAACTTCAAAATTCGGAATCCGCAACATTCCCACCATATTGTTCTTTAAAAATGGTGAGGTGGTGGACAAATCGGTTGGGGCTGTACCCAAAGCCATTTTGGCCTCCAAGTTGGATGCAATGATGTAATACAAAGGCTGCCAAGTGCAGCCTTTGTTTTTTGATGAAACAAAACACCCGTTCGAAGAGGTCTTTATGAGATTGGTCGATTTTTTGCATGGTGAAGCAGAAAAACAACTATCTTTGAATGGGAAATATGATCACCATGAAATATCATCTTTTTATATTTGCACTATTGATGCTTGGCTTCCACCCTACTTCTTCGGCTCAAAGCGGCGGGGAATCGGTGAAGTTGCTGGCTATCCGTAACCATGATGATTTTAAAGCCATCCCCTATTCATCAATAGCCAATAGGCGCACAAGTTTGTGCTTCCAATCCGACTTCAATGGCCATTTAAAAATCAATGTAGCCTCTGGCGACACACTTCTGTTCAAATGCATGGGCTACCGCGACACCACCCTGGTGGTGACACCACTGCTCCTCCAACAGGACTCACTGGTACTCAAGGCACAGTTGCAACCACACATGCTGAAGGATGTGGATGTTTTTGCCTTTTACTCCTACGCATCGTTCAAACACCGGTTTGCCAACCTAAAACTGGAACCCGACAAGAAGGCGCCCATAGCCATCAACTTCGACATAAACATCAAAGAGATTAAAGCCTTGGCAAAAGCAAACGGTGGAAGTGCCATTTCCATTGGTTTGGGTGGCCTTTACGGCAAGACCAACCAACAAAAGTACGCTGAATTCCTGGCCAAGGAAGAGAAAATGGCCCGCGTGAAAAGCCTCACATCCCACGAAAACATCATGGCATTCACCGGCCTCTCTGGCGAAACACTTGACTCGTTCATGGTTTTCCTGCGTGCCCGCTACGAGTTTGAGCCCTCACAATCCGATTACGACATTATGGCGGCCGTTCAAACAGCTTTCGATGCATTCTTAGCGCTCAAGTCAGAAAAATAACCATGGCTCGCACGGCATAATTTATCCCCCTTAGACCATTGGGGTAAGGTTTTTTTACTATACTTGTAAGCTGATAAACCTCCCTGACAACAGAATGGCTATGAAAAACCATGCACTTATACTAATCGATATTCAAAATGATTATTTCGAAGGCGGTGCCCACCCATTGATCAACAGCACCGCTGCCTTGCAAAACAGCAAAAAAATCCTTGACTTTTGCCGGCAGCATAAAATCCCGGTCATCCATATCCGCCACGAATCCTTGCGTCCGGGTGCCAATTTCTTCCTGCCCAAAACATATGGTGCCCAAATCCACGACGTGTTGGCGCCCCTGCACAACGAGTCGGTATTCACCAAACATTTTCCCAACAGCTTTTTGGAAACAGGATTGCTCGATTTGTTGAGAGCCATCGATGTCAAAAAGTTGATTTTTTGTGGCATGATGACACACATGTGTGTGGATGCCACCGTGAGGGCGGCCCGTGATTTTGGTTTTGAGTGCAAGTTGATAGGTGATGCCTGCGCCACACGAAACCTAACTTTCGACAGTCAAATGATAGAAGCAGCTCATGTCCACCATGCTTTTCTTGCAGCACTTTCGGGAGTTTATGCCGAGGTAACTACTACAGAACAATTTATCGCTCATCACCGCCCTGAAGGAACGAAATAAAACACCACTGCCGCCTCCCTGAAAAGGTTAAACTTGCCCTGCCTGCATACACCAAATGTCCCCGATTAAAGAATTTTGTCTGCAATATGTTGCAAAACAGCTATAAAATGCCGCTTTTAATAGCATTATCTTTTTAAAAGACTTAATTTTGGGGCTTTGATTTAAACAAACAGTTATATTATGGCAGACAATAAAAATCAACTGTTATTCAGTGATTTCCCACCCGTCTCCACACAGGAGTGGATGGATAAAATCACAACAGATCTTAAGGGAGCTGACTTTGAGAAAAAGCTGATGTGGAAAACCAACGAAGGTTTCAGCGTTCGTCCTTTTTACCGCAACGAGGATCTTGAACCACTTAGCTATTTAAGTGCACTACCCGGCGAGTTTCCTTATGTTCGTGGCAATTCCGCCAAATCGAACCAATGGAAGGTACGTCAGGAGATTGTTGTGACCGACATTCAATCAGCCAACAAAAAGGCACTTGAGTTGCTTAACAAAGGGGTTGATGCGTTGGGTTTTCATTTCGACAGCGAGGCGCTTATTTCAGAAACCAATATGGTGGCCCTGCTCAATGGCATCATTGTCGAAGCAATTGAATTGAACTTCTCAACTGCTCATGGTAATAAGAAGCTTGTTGAAGCACTTGTTGCAGCCTTAAAGCAACTGAAATGCAATGCAGAAGGGGTAATTGGCTCACTGAACCTTGATCCGCTTGGAAACTTAACCGTCACAGGTTCTTCCTGCTCAACCATCGAAGCACTTTTTGACTATACCAAAGAAGTTGCCGATGCTGCAAAAGCATTCCCACACTTTAAAACACTATCGGTAAACGCCCGTCATTTCAACAATGCCGGTTCAACCATCATTCAGGAACTGGCCTTCGGCCTTTCCATGGGTGCCGAATATCTGAACCAGTTGACCTCACGAGGATTAAGCATCGACGAAGCGGCTCAATTGATGAAATTCAATTTTGGCGTTGGATCCAACTACTTCATGGAGATCGCAAAATTCAGGGCTGCACGCCTGTTGTGGTCTAAAATTGTTGAGGCCTACAAACCTGCTTCCCTTGCAGTTTGCAAAATGCAAATCCATGCGGAGACTTCGGAATGGAACAAAACCATTTTCGACCCCAACGTGAACATGCTCCGCACCCAAACTGAAGCCATGAGTGCTGCATTGGGTGGTGTGGAGTCGTTGACTGTATTGCCTTACGATGTCACCTTCAAAACTTCGGATGTCTTCTCCGAAAGAATTGCCCGCAACCAACAGTTGTTGCTGAAGGAAGAGTCGCACTTCGACAAGATTGTGGATGTGGCCGGTGGATCTTATTACATCGAGAACCTCACCAACAGCATCGCTACTGAAGCTTGGAAGCTATTCCTCGAAGTGGAAGATAAAGGGGGTTACCTGGCAGCATTGAACGCCGGTTTTATTCAAAGACTTGTTAAAACCTCGGCTGATGCACGCCGTAAAAATATTGCCACACGCCGCGAAAACCTTTTGGGTACCAATCAATTCCCCAACAACAACGAAGCGATGGCTAGCCGAATTGAGAAAAAAGGTGCTTGCTGCCAACAATCGGCAAAAACCACAGTGGAGCCCATTGTGTTGTTCCGCGGAGCCGAAGAGTTTGAAGCATTGCGTTTGGCCACCGAAAAAGCGGCTAAACGTCCTAAAGTGTTTATGCTAACCTATGGCAACCTAGCCATGCGTTTGGCCCGTTCTCAGTTCTCGGGTAACTTCTTCGGATGTGCCGGTTATGAAATCATCGACAACCTTGGTTTCGATACCATTGAAGCCGGTGTTGCTGCGGCTAAAGCAGCCAAAGCTGATATTGTTGTTCTTTGTAGCTCCGATGACGAATATACCGAAGCAGCTCCAGCAGCTTTCAAAGCGCTGAATGGTGAGGCTCAATTCGTTGTGGCTGGTGCGCCTGCGTGCACCGATGAGCTTAAAGCACAAGGTATTCAACACTTTATCAATGTCAAGAGCAATGTACTTGAGACGTTGAAAGGCTTTAATGCAGTTTTAGGGATTGAATAATCAGAATAACGAAGAAGAATGAAACCGAATTTTAAAGATATCAATATAAAAATGGGCCAAAGTGCTGCCGATGGCAGTGCCTGGACTCAGAAACACGGGATTAAGAAAGACTGGATGACGCCAGAGCGCATTCCGGTTAAAGGCGCTTACACCAAGGAAGATCTGGAAAACCTGGAGCATCTGAATTATGCTGCCGGATTGCCTCCATTCCTGCGTGGCCCTTATTCCGGTATGTACGCCATGCAACCATGGACCATTCGCCAGTATGCCGGCTTTTCAACCGCCGAGGAATCCAATGCATTCTACCGCCGCAACTTGGCAGCCGGTCAAAAAGGCCTTTCTGTGGCTTTTGACTTGGCAACCCACCGTGGTTACGATGCCGATCATGAGCGCGTAATGGGTGACGTTGGTAAGGCTGGTGTTTCCATCTGTTCCATCGAGGACATGAAAATCCTTTTCGATGGTATTCCATTGAACAAGATGTCGGTTTCCATGACCATGAACGGTGCTGTGTTGCCAGTATTGGCTTTCTACATCGTGGCTGGGATGGAACAAGGCGCCAAATTGGAAGAGATGGCCGGAACCATCCAGAATGACATCCTGAAGGAGTTTATGGTGCGTAACACCTATATCTATCCTCCAACATTCTCGATGAAGATCATTGCTGATATTTTCGAGTACACTTCCAAAAACATGCCCAAGTTCAACTCGATCTCAATTTCGGGTTACCACATGCAGGAAGCTGGTGCCACAGCCGACATCGAGCTGGCTTATACCCTTGCCGACGGTTTGGAATACCTGCGTGCAGGTGTGAATGCCGGTATGGACATCGACTCATTCGCACCACGCCTCTCCTTCTTCTGGGCCATCGGCATGAACCACTTTATGGAGATTGCCAAGATGCGTGCAGCTCGTATGTTGTGGGCGAAAATTGTAAAACAGTTCAACCCCAAGAATCCAAAATCATTGGCACTGCGTACACACAGCCAAACTTCTGGTTGGTCGCTCACCGAGCAGGATCCGTTCAACAATGTTGGACGTACCTGTATCGAAGCCATGGGTGCTGCGTTGGGTCACACCCAGTCGCTCCATACCAATGCGTTGGATGAGGCGATTGCCTTGCCAACCGACTTCTCGGCTCGTATCGCACGGAACACACAAATCTATATCCAAAACGAAACAGAAGTATGCCGCGCCATCGATCCATGGGCAGGTTCCTATTATGTGGAATCGTTGACCAAAGAACTGGTGGACAAAGCATGGGCTCTCATTCAGGAAGTTGAAGAACTTGGCGGTATGGCTAAGGCAATCGAATCGGGTGTGCCCAAAATGCGCATCGAAGAGGCTGCTGCCCGTACCCAAGCCAAAATCGACAGTGGCAACCAAACCATCGTTGGGGTTAACAAATACCGTCTCGACAAACAGGATCCCATCGACATTTTGGACATTGACAACACCGCCGTTCGTGCTGCTCAAATTGAGCGCCTGAACACCTTGCGTGCCAACCGCGACGAGGCCAAAGTAAAAGCGGCTCTCGAAGCAATCACCAAGGCTGTTGAATCGGGTCAGGGCAACCTGCTCCAATTGGCCGTTGAAGCTGCCAAACTGCGTGCTTCTTTGGGTGAAATTTCTTTTGCTTGCGAAAAAATTGTAGGAAGATATAATGCTGTGATCCGTTCCATTTCAGGAGTATATTCTGCCGAAGCTGGTAAGGACTCCGACTTTGAACATGCCCGCGAACTGGCCCAGAAATTTTCAAAAATGGATGGCCGCCAACCACGTATCATGATTGCCAAAATGGGGCAAGATGGTCACGACCGCGGTGCAAAAGTAGTGGCTACCGGTTATGCCGACATCGGTTTCGATGTGGACATGGGTCCATTGTTCCAGACGCCTGCCGAAGCAGCCAAACAAGCTGTGGAAAACGACGTTCACGTATTGGGCGTTTCCTCTTTGGCCGCAGGTCACAAGACTCTTGTACCACAAGTAATTGCAGAACTTAAAAAATTGGGTCGCGAGGACATCATGGTCATTTGCGGTGGTGTAATTCCAGCCCAAGATTATCAGTTCCTTTACGATGCAGGTGCTGTGGCGATCTTTGGCCCCGGAACTTCAGTTGCACGGGCTGCCAGTGAAATTCTTGAGATTTTGATCAAGATCCACGAAGCTTAATTCGAAATAACAATTAATATGAAACCCGTTTGCGCAACCGCTCAAACGGGTTTTTTCTTTCCTACCCCAATATTTGGTGATGTTTGACAAAATTCATAAATTAATGGTGTCCAATCCATTACCCATGACAACACCAACCATCCACGACATCCGTCAAGCCTTGAAGCTGATTGCCCCTTTTATCCATCAAACGCCGGTTTTATCCAGCCAAAGCATCAACGAAATTACGGGTGCCGACATTTTCTTCAAATGTGAAAACTTCCAAAAGACCGGTTCATTCAAATACCGGGGCGCCACCCACGCTGTATTGAGAATGAAAGAACGCCTGGGCGATCAACTGATTGCCGTGGCCACCCACTCCTCGGGGAATCATGCTGCCGCCTTATCGTTAGCAGCTGCAAATCAAAAAATTAAAGCCCATATTGTGATGCCACGCGATGCCCCCGAAATAAAAAAAATGGCCGTCCGGCAATACCGGGGCCAAATCACCTTTTGCGAACCAACCTTGGCAGCACGCGAACTGGCCTTGATGGAAATTGTAGAAAAAACATCCGCAATAGAGATCCATCCTTATAACAATTTCGACGTCGTCAGTGGACAGGGCACGGCAGCTCTCGAAATGATTGATCATTGCGGAAAATTGGATGTGGTGATGGCACCCGTTGGCGGTGGCGGACTGATGAGTGGGACAGCCATTGTCGCCCGATCGTTAGTTCACGGCATCCAAATCATTGGTACTGAACCACTGCAAGTCTCCGATGCCAAAGTTTCGTTGGAAACAGGCATCCTACAGCCACCCTTCAACAAGCCAACCCTGGCCGATGGTTTACGCACCGCCTTATGCCCCTTTACCTTTGAAATATTGAAACAAAACCAGGTTCAAATACTCACTTGTTCCGAAGAGAGTATCGTGGACGCCATGCGGCTGGTTTGGGAGCGGATGAAGATTGTCGTTGAACCCTCGTCGGCTGTGCCATTGGCAGTTATCCTCGAAAACAAGGCGTTGTTCAAGCATGCCCGCATCGGGATCATCCTGTCGGGAGGCAATGTGGATCTGGGCCATCTACCGTTCGCTTGAAATTGGGTTGAAATAAAGAAGAGGGTGACCCAAAAGAAAACCTTTTTTGGGACACCCTCGTTTCGTATGGTTGTTCGTTTATCCGAAGATCGAAAAGGCCAGGGTCAATCCGGTCATCACCACGGCCACCATCGACATCAGCTTGATCAGGATGTTGAGCGATGGTCCGGAGGTATCCTTAAATGGATCGCCAACCGTGTCGCCCACCACGGCTGCTTTGTGCGAGGCACTTCCTTTACCGCCTAGGTTGCCTTTTTCAATATATTTCTTGGCATTATCCCAGGCGCCACCAGCATTGTTGAGCATAATGGCCAAGGTGAACCCGGCGGTCAAACCACCGGCCAGCAACCCGATCACACCGGCCACACCAAAAATAAGCCCCATAATCACTGGGACTGCAATGGCCAGCAACGAGGGCACAAGCATCTCCTTTTGAGCGCCCCGGGTCGAAATCTCCACACATCGGGCATAATCAGGCTTGCCTGTTCCTTCCATAATACCAGGTATCTCACGAAACTGGCGACGAACCTCGTCCACCATTTTGCCAGCAGCGCGACCAACAGCTTTCATACTCATTGCGCAGAACAGGAAGGCCATCATGGCTCCAATAAATAATCCACCCAAAAGCATCGGGTTGAAAACAGACAAATCATAAGCCGTCACAAAATCATGAATGGTGGCTGTTGACAATTGAATGGCCACTTCACCTTCCTGCAAATTAGGCATTTTGCTATTATAGAAAAGTGTATGCCCAACCTGTTTGTATCCCAAAGTGCTGGCATCGGCCATACGCCCCAACCAAAGCCTAACCTCTTCCATATAGGCAGCCAAAAGCGCCATGGCCGTCAAGGCAGCCGATCCGATGGCAAAACCCTTGCCGGTGGCAGCCGTAGTATTGCCCAGCATGTCCAATGCATCGGTGCGCTGGCGAACCTCTTCGGGTAAATGAGCCATTTCGGCATTACCGCCTGCATTATCAGCAATGGGGCCAAAAGCATCGGTCGCC
>JAGPIS010000200.1 GCA_018054835.1 Breznakibacter sp.
TATTTCTTCATGGGATCGACAGGGGAACCACCAATAGTTGGGTTCTCCACCACCCCATTTCTGATAGTGAAGGTGGCCCCACCCACGCCATCGCCACCCATGGAAGCCATGTGCCGGAACAGCTGAAGCATCGCATCGCCAGTTAATTCCACCAGCACCACTTCATTTTCGAAAGGCATCAATTGAAAGATATTGGCCACGGTGATGCGCCCTTGTGGCAAACCCGCGCGCAATCCTTTCACATTCACCACGGCAACATCGGGTCGTTGAAGCTGTTGGGCTCCGGCCATCGCCTGCGATTCCAACAGCATGAGGTCGGCCACGAAATTCGAAAGCAGGCTTTCGGGCAGGCCGGCAACCAAAGTAGTGTCGGACCAACCAATCTCGCGGTTCATCCGTACCAAGACACTGTCCCTGAAAGGAGAAATATAGGCGTCGGTGATTGAATCGGGTCGCACCAAGGAGTCAAGCGGCACTACCGAGGCCGCCAAACCCTGCACCCGGTAGATTTTTGCCTGATGCCACTGGCAAGAAGAGGATACAGCCAGCAGCAAAAGGGAATACAAAATTTGCTTCATAAAAATTTATTTCTTTTTTTGGTGTTCAGTATAAGTACTAAGAAGAAAATATTGTCCCATTTTATACCCCCTAGCCCCTTAAAGGGGGTACCTGCAACAGTCAAGTCGATCAGGCAGTTGCTAAAAGTCCCCTTTAGGGAAACGAAGTTCGGCGGAGCCAATTTAGGGGTAGAATAAAAGAGAATACGACACTATTTCATTCAAAGAACTTAAATCAATTGTTTGAAACAAAATAAGTTTAAAAAGGCGACTCCGGCAAACAAAAACAAAAAAAAGAGGGCTCCACATAAAAATGCGGAACCCTCCCAAACACCAAACCCAACCTCTCATCCAATTTGCACAAGTCAAATTAGCAACAAACACCGAAACTTGATGTTTCTTCCTTTTCAAAAGGAGATATGGTTTAAAAGACCAGCCAACTATTTAATGCGTTCGCGGAACAGTTTGGCGATCTCTTCAATATCGGCCACATTCAAGGCAGGATCGTAAATACGGATCATATCATGCACTTCGAAATTGATATAAAAGAACCCGATGGCGGCATCAAAAATGGTTTTATCCCAATTATTTTTCACCATTAGGGTGATATGCTCAAAGTTTTTCCACGAGAGCGGCTTGGCAATGTGGAAATAGGCATGATCGAGCTCGCGGGTGTCAAACAACACGTCATCACTCATTTGCTTGAGGGCAAAAAACTTATCGAGCCTGATCAACCCGTCACCATGAATGGTTCTGCGGAAAGCTTTGTGCATCAGCACCCCTTCACCCATAAAGGCTGACTGGAGTTCGGCAATATGATCGTACGACTCGAAATGGCGCAGGCGGATGACGGTAAAAGATTCATTATAGATGGTAATGGTGGCCAAGGCAGCATCGAAGCGAACCGGGAAGTACTTGGCAATATTTTGCGAGGCTCTTGTCACCACATCCAACGAATAGTTCTTATCGAGCACCAGATAGACATACAAGGGCTTGTTGTTGGCCGGATGTTCGTGATAATACTGGAAGAAGCCGGGAAAAGGTTCCGGGGCTTCCAATACAAAACTGTTTGGCATCACCTTATCTTCTAGCGTTAGCAGAGTTTCCGACTTGATGAGCGCACCAAAATACTCAATAACACGATTCGTTTCCATGGCATTCATTTGATTGGGTTAACTGGCACAAACCATTGCAAAAAGCAAATACGCCTGATTGCAGAAATTAAGTTACAAACAAATACTATGGAAAGCAAACAGCCATCCTATTTTTTTTGCAGCCGCACAAATACGGGCATGCCGGGTTCCGATAACTGGGGATCAAAGAAATACCCCTCCTCATTGAAACCCAACAGTTGCTCCGGATTGGTCAACCGCTGGGTGATAATGTAACGGCTCATCAAGCCGCGTGCCCGCTTCGCATAGAAACTGATAACCTGGAACTTCCCGTTTTTCTCATCCTTGAAGACAGGGGTGATCACAGGAACGCTAAGACGTGCGGCATCGACGGCCTTGAAATATTCGTTGGAAGCCAGGTTAATCAAAGCCTCCGAACCTGATAATTGCAAGCGATGATTGAGTTGGTCGGCAATCTTGCTGCCCCAAAAACGGTATAAGGAAGCTGAGGTATCAATTTTCAACTTGATGCCCATCTCCAGTCGATAGGGCATCATGGCATCCAATGGCCGCAGCAAACCGTAGAGACCCGACAACATGCTCAAATGGTTCTGGGCATAATGAATGTCGCCTTCGGCCATGGTCTTGGCATTCAATCCTTCATAAACATCACCATGAAAAGCATAAATAGCAGGCCTTACAGAGTGGCCATCGAATGGGTGGTGCCAAAGCTGGTTTCGGTCGTAATTCAGTCCGGCCAAGGAGGAACTGATGTCCATCAATTTCTCCAGATCGGCGGGTCTAAAACCCTTCAGAACGGACATGATCTTTTTGGCCTCTTCAGCAAAAAGCAGATCCGTGGAGGAAACCTTCGGACACGAATTCTCAAAATCGAGCGATTTGGAAGGGGAAATAACAATATGCATAGCCAAACTGAATTAAAATTTAATTTCCTAACACAAGTGATCCACAACCATCAAACCAACTTGATGCCGTCGGGCTCAATGGTGATTTGACGCAGGCGGAACAGGGTTCCAATGGTCATTTTAAAACTCTTCTTGCTGCAACCAAAGAGGTCGTAAATCACCTGGGCATCGGTTTTGTCGTTGACAGGCAAGAACCCGTTGTTGCTGCGCAGCTTGTCCAAAATTTGTTCCTGAAGGGAGTCCACGCGGGCATAGCCGGGTTTTTGAAGCGACACATCAATCTTATCATCGTCACGCACTTTTTTGATGTACCCGGTCAGGCAATCACCCTTATGCAAAGGTTTAAACACCTCATTGGCATACACCATGCCCCAATGGAGGCCATTGACAATCACCTTATACCCCAGTTCGGTTTTGGAAACCACCATCAGTTGCACTTCATCGCCCTCCTTGTAGGTTGGGGCCACATTATCGAGGAACTGGTCGAGCTTGGCAGAAGCCACAATTCGGTTGGTGTCTTCATCCACATAGATGTAAACGACATGCTGCTGGCCGGGCTCCATCTTCATTTTTTGCTCGCGGAATGGCACCATCAAATCCTTCACCAGACCCCAATCGAGAAAGGCGCCCACCAGATTGACCGCCGTAACCTGCAGCAGGGCAAAATCACCCACCTTTGCCTTTGGCTGTTCGGTGGTAGCAATAAGACGATCCTCTGAATCGAGGTATATGAACACGTTCAAATCATCATCTACCTCAACATCCTGGGGCACATAGCGGTTTGGCATCAATATTTCACCATCGTCGCCGCCATCAAGATAGATTCCGAAATCAACCCGCTTAACGACCCTAAGAATATTATAATCTCCTAATTTTACCATAATCTGTAATTTGTGTCCAAATTTAAGAATAGTACGTGGCATTTGAATTACTTTTGCAGTTAGATTTTAAAGAATCAATAAAATAGAACCGCATG
>JAGPIS010000201.1 GCA_018054835.1 Breznakibacter sp.
TTTTTCATGGTGTCGAACATGTCGGCAATCAAGGTGCTCAATCCTTCGTAATCGGGGGTGATCTCTGAGGCTACTTTTCTAAGTACGGGATTTCCGTAAACAACTATTGGATATATCATTTTAGTAAATCTGTTTTCAATTGTGCTTCAACAAAATGCGCGCCATTTTTTATCATCTGATCTGCTCCATGTAGGTTTGCAGGATGATGGTGGCGCTGATCTGGTCAACCAACCCCTTGTCGCGGCGGGCGCTTTTCTTCAATCCGCCGTCAATCATGGTCTGGAAGGCCATTTTTGAGGTGTACCGCTCGTCCACCCAAACGATGGGCATATCGGGGAAACTGTTTTTAAGGCGGTTGGCAAAGGGTTGTATGTATTTCATGCTTTCGGAGGCTTCGCCGGTAGTTTGCTTGGGCAAACCAATCACGATGGTGTCAACGGACTCTTCCTTCATGTATTTGCTCACAAAGTCGAACAGCTCGTGGCTGGCCACGGTGGTGAGCCCGTTGGCAATTATTTTCAGGGGATCCGATACGGCAATGCCGCACCGTTTCCGCCCATAATCAATGGCTAGTATCCTGCTCAATATTTATTTTTTCTGCAAAAATAGGAAAAAGAAGCAATGAAGATAACCCTTCCCCGGTATTTTGATGTTTTAATACTAATAAATAGAATTTTTAATGACCTTTTCGTTTTGGTTATATCTTGACTATTATTCTATTGCTTCGTTGATGGTGGTTTCAATCTCCTTGATGTTGAATGGTTTGTTGAAATACTTCAGAATCAGGCCTGTTCTTAAAGCTTCTTGTATTTCAGGTGTGATTTCATAGCCGGTGAGTATGTGAAATTTTTTTTCAGGGAACCTTTCTTTTGCCATTTTAATAAATTCAAGGCCATTCATGCCGGGCATTTTCATGTCGCTGATCACAATAATGATACCGGGCTCACGGTTTAGCACCTCCAGCGCTTTGAAGCCATCTTCAGCAGTAAATACCTGGTGTTTTTTCCGGAAGTTTAGAACAAATAGTTGAAGGTTAATGGGTTCGTCGTCAACATAGAGGATTTTGATGCGATTATTCATGATTGCCTGTTTTGAGGTTGGATTGGTTGTTTTTATTGAATCTTTATGTTGTTTTTGGGTCGGGCGGTACAAACAAGGGGAAAACTAAAACTAATTTTGTTCCCTTGTTTATTTCAGATTCAAACCTCATTTGGCCTTTGTGCTCTTCAACAATGGTTTGGGTGATCGATAATCCCAATCCTGTTCCTTTGCCTGGCGGTTTGGTGGTGAAAAATGGATCCGTAACTAGAGGTAGATCTTCTTGTTTGATGCCAACCCCGTCATCTTCTATCTCAATCAAGGTTTGCGAATGGAGGAGGGATGTTCTGATTTGGATATTGCCTTTTTCGGGGATGGCCTGTATGGCATTGTTGATAATGTTTAAAAATGCCTGGTGCAAGCGGCCTGTGTTGCCTTTTATGGTGAGTCGTTGGTTGGCGTATTTCTTATGGATCTCAATTTTATATTTAATTTGGTTGTGCAGGATGGTCAAGCAATTGTCAATGATGGTATGGATGTCGCAATCCTCATCCAAGCTGTTGTTGTTGCGGCTGAATTGGTTAAGCCCTTTCACAATGCCTGAAATTCGTTCAATGCCAATCTCCATGCTGTCAAGTAAAATGGTTGTCTGTTCTTCGTCTTGGCTGCCATTCTCAATAAAATAGTCTCGTAAGCCAACGTTGGCTCCCATCAGGTAATTCAACGGGTTGTTTATTTCATGTGCCACACCGGCAGTTAATATTCCCAGCGAAGCCATTTTTTCGGCTTGTATAAGTTGGATTTGTGCTTCTTTCAGTGCTTTAAAAGCTTGGTGCAGTTCATGGTTGGTCTGGTTGATGATATTGTTTTTGTTCACCAACTCCTGGTTGCTGGCGTGTAGCTCGTCATTGGCAGTGCTAAGTTCCTGTGTACGTTTTCTTACCAGATCCTCCAGATTCGATTTGTATTGGCGCAATTCATTTTCAGCTTTCTTGGTTTCCCCGTATTGTTGCCTTAGTTGTTCTTCACTTGCATTGAGTTGGTATAGTGATGTTTCTAATTCCAGGTTTGCTTCGGTCATTTTATTGACCAACTCTTTTAAGTTGTTGGTCATAATTTGTAACGAATGGCCTAGGATCCCTATTTCATCCTTGCGTATTTTGATGTAATCTGGTAATTCTGCCCGAAAATCACCTTCTGCAATGGCCTGGGCGTGTTTGGAGGCTGCAATAATCGGGTTGGTGATCCTTTTGCTTGCCCACCAGGCCAGACCTATGATTATCGGAAATATAAACAGAAGTAATAATACCGCATCTTTCTGGAGTTTGGTGATTTGATCTAAAACTTCGGTTTTAGGCGCTTCAATCAGTATGGTGTTGCCATTTTTCAATCGCGCAAAAGCAAATATAGTTTTGTCGATTGACATTACATCGCTGCTTTTAGCCTTGATTTCATCGTGGAGTGGCTGGTATATTCCACCCTTTATTATGGAAAGGGTATCGTCAACGCCATAGTGCTTGTGTGTGATGAAGCTGAGATTTTGACTTAGAATGGCAGCGCTGCCAGTGTGGTAAATCTTCAGGTTGTTGATGGTATCCCTATATTGGTTGAAGTAGGCATCAATTCCAAATACGCCGATAAGTTTGTCGTTTATGAAGATAGGTTCTGCATAAGTGATCAAATACGAATTGTACTGTTCCCAGAAATAGGGTTCCGACCACATCCCTTTTTTGTTTTTAATGGGCTCGTAATACCAAGCCATGCCCGGATCATTCGGATTGAAGTATTCGTTGTCCAAAAAAGAAGGGATTCGGGAGTAGGTTCCATCCTGCCTTGTATCGGCATAGGTTATTCTATAGCCTTTCCCCAACAGGGATGGATCGAACCAAAGATAGGCATTCATGCCCTCCTTGTTTTTTTCAGCTATCGTTTTGATGATTGGCTCAATAAATTTGTCGTACTCATGGATGTAGTTATTGTCTAGAGCCTTATGTGTGTCAAAAGTCTCTTCAACAACATACCTAAATGTAGTTACTGCTGTCTCTATTTTTATAAGCTGGTTGTCAATATCGAAAGCTGTTTTGGTCGCGAAATGGAGCATTGATTGTTGCGCTTCCAATGCAATGGCCTTGCTGCTGCGGTGTAAAATGGTTATGCCTATGATAAGGGCAGTCAGGATGGCACTTCCCGACATCAAAACAATAAACATTTTTTTAATGCTCTTAAACATAGGCGTTTCTGGTATGCTTATTTAACCACCACCGGTTTGTCCATCCGGTTGATGGTCACAGAGGTGGAGTCCCGGTTGATCACCGACATGCTGTTGTCGCATTTGGAGAAGTAAACCCAGCGCCCCTGGTCGTAAAACCGGTATATTTTGCATCCATCCAGCTCAAACAAGTAATCGACCTGGAAAGTTGTGTTGTTGTCGGGCACAACGGTGGATATGGGCATATTGGTTTTACAGGCTCCGATGATTAAAAAAAGGAGGGGCAGCAAAAAGAGTGAATTTTTTTTCATGGATG
>JAGPIS010000202.1 GCA_018054835.1 Breznakibacter sp.
ACATAGAGCACCGATCCAGTACCTTTTGCACTAACCACCGAAACCTTATAAACTGGCTCGCCATTAATCTCCTCCAAGGCTGAAAGTTCAGTTTTTGAACCATTCAGTCCCAGCAGAAGTTCAGGGAACATGATGGTTTCTTCCTGCATGGCAGCCACGGTTTGTTCATCCAAAACCTGCTCACCCATGGGGCTGCTTACCTTTCCTGCTTTGCCATTCAAAACCTGTTTCGACATCAGGTTACCCTGCAAATAAGTTTCTACACAGAGTTTACCAGGGGTTTCAACATAGCTTTTAACGGTCAGCTTCATCCCTTGAATGGCAGCTGTGGCAGATGTCACCATGCTTTTCACCCCTTCAAGTTTCTCCTTGCCACCAATGGCCTTGATATAATCATCAATCACCTTTTGCGCAGTCAATCCCGAGGGGATGGATTTTTGCTTAACTTCTTGACCATAATAATCGTAAGTCAGAATCTTACCATCGGCATCCAGTCGACGCAGGCTATTTTTAATCTTCGACACATCACCAACAGCAACCAAGAATGCATTACCTGGTTTCAAATATTTATTGGCCATTTCGCGAACATCTTGTGGGGTTACAGCCGCCAGTTTTTCAAGGTAGGTGGCATAATAATCCTTAGGGAGGTTATAACGTTCAATATTCAGTGCAAATCGGGCAATAGTAGCAGGATCTTCCATCGAACGGGCAAAACTGCCGGCCATCATGTTTTTAAATAGCATCAGATCCTGATCCGACACCAGATTCTGCTGCAAAAAGTTCATCTCTTTCACCATTTCAAAGAGGGCACTATCGGTTGCTTCGCCTTTCACCATGGCCTCAGCCTCAAAATCGCCCATAAACTTATCGGGGCTTAAGCTTGAGTAAGCACCATAAGTCCATGCCTTATCTTCCCGCAAATTCTGGAACAAGCGGGCACTGAAAGAACCACCACCCAGAACATTGTTCATCACGCTGGCCTTGATGGCATCGGGATGGCCGGGTTTCAAATCCACAATATGGGTAACGCGAATGGAGCTCTGATTGGCGCCATCCTTGTTACCAACCACGATTTGTGCTTTGTCGTTGAGTTTTGGAGTCACATAAGTGGTTTGAGGCACAACGCCCCTCTCCCATTTGCCAAAATATTGGTTAACCTGCTTTTTAGCCTCTTTCAGAGTGATATCGCCCACAATAACCAGGTAAGCCACATTGGGACGGAAATAGGTTTGATGATAGGCTTTGCAGTCAGCAGCAGTGATGGCTTCCACGCTATTTTCGGACATGATTTCACCATAAGGATGATTGTCTCCGAACAACATCCGTTTGCTGATATTGGCGGCAATTGACTGTGGCTCTTCCTTGCTCGACACGATGCCTGTAACGGTTTGCTTTTTCAATTTTGCCAACTGCTCTTCAGGAAATACAGGATTCAGCAGCACATCGCTCATCACGGAAAGCAGCTGGTTACTGTACTTTTTCAAGGAGCGCCCACCCATTCCTTCGGAAGAGGTGTTCAAAGAGGCGCCAATGAAATCGATCTCCTCATCAATCTGCTCCTTGGTGCGGTTAGTGGTTCCCATCAGGAGCATGTCGCCGGCCATGGAATACAAACCTGTTTTGTCACCTTGGAGTTCTGGCTGAATTTCCAATGATAGGCTATAGGTGACCATGGGCACCTTATGGTTTTCAACCACAAACACCTTCAATCCGTTTTTCAGGACGAACGATTGCGGCGTGCCAATTTGAATGATTGGGGCAGCGCCTGCAGCAGGTGCCTTGGTGCGGTCAACCTGTGCAATACCGGGCAATGCAAACAGCACTGCCAAAAATATGCTGAATAGTATTTTTTTCATGTGTTTCAAATTTTTCAAAATCGAATATCAACAAACAATTATTTCGAGGATTTGGGCATATAGTACAACACAACCCTATTGTCAGGTACCAGGTATTGATTGGCCACACGTTTGAGATCCTCGCGGGTGACGGAAAGGTATTTACCCAACTCTTTATTGGTCAATTCTGAATTCTTAAAATAAGTGTAGTTGGTGGCCAGGTTCTCGGCTCTAGATGCCAAACGCTGATTGGAGGAGACAATTTGATTTTCGAACTGGTTCTTGAGTTTGGCAAATTCGCGTTCGGAGATCAACTCCTGCTGTACTTTGACAATCTCTGCATTCATCCCATTTTCCAGTTCACCGGCATCTACCCCCATATTGGTGAAGGCATAGGTGAAAATCAAACCAGGATCGCTGAATGGAACCGGGAATGAACCGGTGGCCATGGCTTTCTCCTGCTGATCAACCAAGGCCTTGTGGAAGCGAGAGCTTGATCCGGCCGACAGCAAATTGGAGAGCATGTTCAGCGCATAAAAATCATCGCTGCCCAATTTGGGGGCACGGTAAGCCTGCACCACCAATGGCACCTGTATATTATCGAAAATAGTGTCGCGCACCTCTCCACCCAATGCGGGTTCCACCACTTGTGGCCGATAGATATCCTTGCCGCCATTGGGAATTTCGCCAAAATACTGTGCCACAAGCTCCTTGGTTTTAGCCACCTCAATATCACCGGCAATCACCAGGGTGGCATTGTTGGGCACATAAAACATCTTGTAAAAATCCAGGAAATCTTCATCCTTGGCAGCGCGGATATGATCGGGGTCGCCAATCACCGTCCAGCGGTAGGGATGCACCTTATAAGCACGTTTCATCACCTCCTCAAAAAGCGATCCGTAGGGGCGGTTGTCATAGCTCTGTTTTTTCTCTTCGATCACAACCCCCTTTTGGGTTTTGATGCCGATGCTGTCCACCCGGGCATGCAACATGCGTTCCGACTCGAGCCAAAGGCCTAGTTCGAGCTGGTTGGATGGAAGGATCTCATAATAATAGGTGCGATCGTTCGAAGTATTGGCATTGAGGGTACCACCCGCATTTTCCACATATTTCGAATAGGCGCCCCGCTCAATATTCTCTGTCCCCTCAAACATCAAATGCTCAAAAAAGTGGGCAAATCCGGTACGGTCAGTACGTTCGTTTTTCGAACCCACATGGTACATCACCGATACAGAGACAATAGGCGTGGATTTATCCTGGTGCAAAATGACATGCAAGCCATTGGGCAAATCGTATTCCGTATATTCAATTCTATTGCTTTGTGCTTTCACTGTAGGAACCAGCAAAAGAAAGCCTAAAAGATAAAAAAGGATTGATTGCTTCATAAATAATTATATTAATATAATAAAAAGGGAGATAACAATAATCAGACCCATAACAACAAAAACTTATCCATCAACAATTTATAAAAAGACATCAACCAACAGCCCACCACAAACTGTTCATTTACGTACACCACCTGTCCGTTTTCGAGCAACTGTCAATTATGGATACAACAAGATGGCAAAGGAATCAAATATTTAATAATAATAAAAGATCACATGATAATACTGTTGTTATTTTTGCAGGCAACCAATTAATTGATAATTTTGCCAGACAAGAGACGAACAAAGAGAACATCAATGGCCATAAAAAAAGAAACGGGAAG
>JAGPIS010000203.1 GCA_018054835.1 Breznakibacter sp.
CCATCGGTTCGTTCATCTTCCTAGGCCCAACGGGAGTAGGAAAAACCCATCTCGCAAAAGTCCTGGCAAAATACCTGTTCGACTCTGCCGATGCGTTGATTCGTGTGGACATGAGCGAATACATGGAGAAATTCACCGTTTCGCGCCTGGTTGGTGCCCCTCCCGGATATGTTGGCTACGAAGAGGGTGGCCAGCTGACCGAAAAGGTGCGCCGCAAACCCTATTCAGTGGTGCTTCTGGATGAGATTGAAAAAGCGCACCCCGATGTGTTCAACTTGCTGTTGCAAGTGCTCGACGAGGGGCGCTTGACAGACAGCCTTGGACGTAAGGTTGATTTCAAGAATACCATCGTGATCATGACTTCCAATATTGGAACGCGCGAGCTGAAAGATTTCGGCCGTGGTGTTGGTTTCTCACAGGCGCAACGAACCTCCGACCAGGATCATACCCGCTCAGTAATCGAAAAGGCACTAAAACGGGCGTTCTCTCCCGAGTTCTTAAACCGTATCGACGATGTGGTGGTATTCCATAATCTACAAAAAGAGGATATCTTCAAAATTATTGATATTGAGCTTAAAGGTTTGTACAGCAGGGTCGAAGCGCTTGGCTATAAGTTGGAAATCACTGATGAAGCCAAAGATTTCATTGCCGAAAAAGGATTCGACATCCAGTATGGCGCTCGTCCCTTGAAACGAGCAATACAAAAATACTTGGAGGATGAGATGGCCGAGGTGATTATACAGGCTGGACTGACGCCAGGACATACCATCAGGGTGGAGTTGGATAAGGAAAACCAATTGATCAGGACTTTTATTGTTTCCGATCAACTTTCCAACCACGAGTCAAACTAAAAAAGAGAAGCCCTGGCAAAAATGCCAGGGCTTCTCTTTTTAGTTTAAGCCTTAAAATTTGTAGGAAAATCCAAGGGAAGGCGCATAAGCGGTCGATTTGTACGAACCGTTGAATGGTTGCTCCTTTTTGTTTAGAGGATTCACATATTGGTAGGTACCATCGGCTCCCATTCCAATTATGGCCAAGAAGGCTGCATCAATCGAGAAATTCTTTGTGGGGCGGAAACTGAAGCCTGCCGATAAACCCAGTTTGGTCATTCCTGGTGTTTCTGGATTGTAGTTGGCTTTGTCAACAGGTGTTGTGTCCACATAGAATCCAGCTCGCGCATCAAAACGCTCAGTAACTGCATATTCGCCCCCTAGACGAATAGCATAAGCATAGTTGTAGTTTTTATCGGCTTCAATGCTGTAACCATTCAGTACGTTTTCGGTGAATTTTAGCGATAGTTTGTCGTAAGCTTCCCAGTTTACTCCTTGGTACTCAACTGACAACAACATTTTTTCTGTAGCTTTGAAGGCGATGCCGATATTGAGGTTGGCGGGTAATGGCAATTCAGCCTTAAAGGTTCCCTGATCCAACGGAGGTACCATCCCTCCCACCAGTGCCTTAATGCTTTCACTGGCATAAATCAACTCAGCCTCACCTTCGGCAACTTTCATTTTCATTTTGGAGCGATACGACAACCCTACCGACCATTTATTGCTGATGTCATACAATACTCCAAGATTATAACCCAAAGCGACATCCGAATTGCCATTCAATGTGGCCGACACGGGAACAACATCTTTATAGGCTTCGCCAAACCCAGGGATATTTACCAAGAAACCAACAGGAATAATGGAACGCGATAATTCAACGTTACCCTTGGCTATCATCAACCCACCACCAATGCTCAGTTTTGGGGTGATCCTATAAGCAAGAGTGGGCTGAACCACAAAGGCTTTCAATGAAATATCCTGAACCAGATGTCCTCCTGCCCAAGTCTTTCCCCAATTCATGGAACTACCATAAGGCGTGGTGACTCCAATGCCTGCCTTGAGATTGTCGTAAATGCTGAAGGCGGCATATCCATATAATGGCGTGCTGACGGAATTGTCGGTACTGGCTTTATATCCTTTATTGTCGTTATACTCTGCTTTGGAAAAAACCCCTGCCATGCCCACGGAAAAATCCATATGCGAATCTAAAAATCCTAATGCGCCAGGATTGAAATGCATGCTCTCGGCGCCCAGTTTCAAGGCGCTGCCCACATGACCCATGCCGGTTTGTTTGGTACTCTGGAGATTGACCTGATAACCCTCTGCATACAAGCTAGTTGAGAGTGCAAGTGTCATCAATAAACTCGAAATTTTTTTCATTTTCTCTTTCGTTGTTAGTTTATTTACTATATGAAAAATTTAAACCGCGTGAAGATAAAATATTTTTTTTGATTTCAAATGTTTAAAATATTGAATATCAGGCAAATTGACCGCATTATTTAAATGTTCTAAAGTTCAAATATTTGAATGTTTGATTATCTTTATATTAGCATAGGGATTTATCTAGGGGTTGCGTTTTATTTTAATAAACTTTTTTTTAACTTAGAAAAATAAAAACCCATGATTGAAAAATCTGACTTGAAACAGCTGCAATCACGAGGCATTTCCCAGGAAACGGTTGAATGGCAGCTCCATCAATTTAAACAGGGATTCCCATATGCCAACGTGCAACGCCCCGCCACCGTTTCCAACGGTATCCTGGCTCTGAGATCGTGCGATGAACCGCAATACGTAGCCCTCTACCAACAAAAGATTCAAGATGGGGTCAAGCCCGCAAAATTTGTTCCGGCTTCGGGTGCTGCCACCCGTATGTTCAAGGACTTGTTCACGTTTCTGGCGGGAAGCGAAGATGAACGCTCCGAATGGATCCATAAAGAACCCTATAAAACTTTTTTTTCGGATATCGAGAAATTTCCATTCTACCAAGAATTGATGAAACTCATTCCTGAAGAAAATCGGGCTGACCCACAACAGATAATCAATTACTTGCTCAATCCCATCGGGCTAAACTATGGTTTGAAACCAAAGGGGGTTTTACTATTTCATAGTTATCATAATTCAATTCGGACTGCTGCTATGGAGCATCTTTACGAAGGATTGCAATATGCTTGTGATTGCCACGGTGAAATTGCAATTCATTTTACGGTTAGTCCCGAACATCAATCCCTTTTTGAATCCTCATTGCAAAATTTCATTGCCACGTTGGAAATACAACACGGGATAAAGTTTAACATAACCTATTCTTTCCAAAAGCCATCAACCGACACCATTGCCGTGGATAGGGCGAATAAGCCATTCAGGACAGAGACTGGAGAATTGGTTTTCAGACCGGCGGGACATGGAGCACTGATCGAAAATTTGAACGAACTGGAACAAGACTTGGTTTTCATTAAAAATATCGATAATGTAATGGTCAACGATTCGTTGCCTACAACGGTCCATTATAAAAAAGTTCTGGCGGGCTTTGCCTTGTCGGCCCAGTCTGAAATTTTTGATCTATTGACTCAATTGGATGGGTTGGCGCCAAACGCTCTGGAAAATGCCGCGCGGTACCTCTCCGAATCGTTGGGCCATATTTTCCCTGCCGATTTTCATTCAATGGAGGGACAAATGAAAAGAGATTACCTGCATCATCAACTC